>CAZVOT010000022.1:3340-12801 GCA_964628775.1 Candidatus Woesearchaeota archaeon | reverse complement strand
CCAACTTTATAATAACAAATATTACTGTTTGTATCTATTGCTCTTCCATCAGAAGAAACTGAACTTCCTTGTTCTGCTAAAGTTCCAGTACAATTTGCGAGAGTATTTGATGAATTACAGGAAACACCGCCAATATCAAAATTATTACTACCATAACTCCAGCCATTATCACCGCAGTAGGTATTATAATAACAAGTTCCAGAAGTTGTTGCCATTGCTCCTCTTCTGCATTCTCCTTCTGTTCCTGCTGATGAACCATCGCAGTTTTTATTTACACCACCAAGAGAAATTGCATTACTTTTATCAAAATGCCATCCAGTTGAATTAAAATGAACATTATAAGAACAATTATTCTTATTTAGTTTTCCGCCTGAAACAGGAACACAAGAGTACATTATATTATTACCCTTTACATAAAATACTCCAGAAAGTCCGGAACTTGGACAAGATCTATCTGAAGTTATTCCTGTTTGACAAAGAGTAAAATTAACATAAACATCATTTATACCATCACTAAAATATTTTATACCCTCTGTTGTACTTACTCGTCTTGGATAACAAAGTGATGAATCCTTGTATAAATTTCCTGTCCATCCAGAAGAACTGCATTCAACACTTGCATATCCTCTATAAGGTTTTCCTGTTGAAGTTCTATAATTTTGATAAAGTCCTTCCCAGCAGTATCCAGTTGAATCGTTTGCTTTACAAGGTCCTTCAACAGTTGGTAAAGCTGATGCAGCTTTAACACAATCACAACGAGTAGAATCAACATTAGAATCCTTCTTATATCCAGTATCACCTGAAATATTATAAACTCTACAGTTGTTATCATAAGCAACTTCAATTCTTTTATCTGAAGTTCTAACTTCGCCTTTTGTATTTAAACAATTAGCATCAGAATCCCAAACAATTGTTTTTAGTCCAGAGGTTTCATAATCTCCTGCTATATTGCTGTCAGTATCAAATGGCTGGACGCAGTTCCAGTAGTTAACACACATTCCTTCATCACCCCCAGAATCTTCTAAAGCATAATATCTGCAAGGACTTGCAATAGTTAAGGAACTTGCAGAAGTAGTTGTTTCCATAAATGAAAGACTTGTATAACAGGTTCCCAAACAGCAGTATTGTTCTATTCCATCAAAACAGCAGTGTCTATCACTACCGCTGATTACTAAATTAGAATTTAAAGTAATCCAAGTTGGCATTGCATCTAAAACAGACTTATGTGGAGAAAATTCCATATTGTGTTCCCCTCGTTCATAGTCTGTTCTGATATTTTTAAAATTATGTGTAAAATTATGTGTAATATACTCCCATGTAGAAGGATGTATCTTATACCATAAATCCCCTAACCAGCTGGTGCATATAAGCAGGTTAGATGCTTCTTTTGAATTTTCTGGATAATTACTTGGCCAATAACTTGGCCAATAGTTATAATAATATATTTTTGGATTTATACTACAATCATTTTTATTTGTATCATCATAAAGCATATCATTAATAAGCTGACAACTTACATAATAAATTCCTGCACCGTCTTGAAGTCTATTGCACCACCATTCAAAACCGCAGGCTTCAGTCCATTCGTTACTTTCTTTGAAAATACCTGTATAATAAGATATTATTTTTGGAGTAAATTTCTCATCTATTGGTACTAAATTTATTATATCTTCTGAAAATGAAATAGAAAAACACATAAAAATAGTTAAAACTAATAAGGTGTTCTTCAATTCCATAATCTAAATTAAAAAATCTAAGTATTAAACTTTTTACTATCTATCAACTTTTGGAAAAAAATTTTTTCCGCATAAAGATAAGTATAAATTAGAAACACTTCCTGTTGAAAAAAATGAGCCTAGCATGTAATAGTCTCTTTCCATTGATTTCTTCAAGTAGATGCACATAGAATACATCTCTTTTTTATCAGAGTACAACATTAAATCAAAAAGAGAATAAGCATCATCAATAAATAAAGAAGGTTCATTTTTAAAAAAATAAGAAGAAATCCCCTCTGTAATTTCAAGGTAGCAGAATAAATTCTTTTTGTAATCAAAAGATAAATTATTATTATTTTCAAAAAAAACAGTCATCTTTTCCAGCTTTTCTTTTGTTTTCAATGTTTCATTTAATTCAGTCCTGTCAAAAAAAAGCATTGTTCTGCAGTTGGAATAAAAATCTTCTTCTATTTCAAAATTAGTGAAATTTTGTTCTGGAAAAGAAAGAACTTCTTTTGCAGTATTGTATAAATAAAATCCATAGATATTGTCGGGAAATTTAAAATCATAATTTTCTTTGCTGAAACTTTCGCAGAAAGTTATGTTATTCTTCGCATTTGTTGCTTTTAAGAATGTCTCAAAAATTGAAGCAATTTTTGCATATTCAGTATAATCCTTGTCTTTAACATATTCTAATCCAGAAATAACATTTGCTTTTACTTCATCTAAGTATTTATTTGGAACACAGCTTCCTGTTCTGATTGGAAGAACAAGGTAAGGATAAGTAAAATAAAGAAGAGCCCCGAATAGAACAGCATAAATTAAGATTACACTCCAGTATTTTCTTTCCATATTTAAAAAAAGAGATTATTAGAAAATAAACCTTTCCAAAAAAATTTTATTTTTTATAATAATATAAAAAAAGAATTATAGATACTCAAATAAAAATAAAAAAAGAAAATGCAGTATTCTACTGCATATCCCTCGCTGTTATTATGTAAAGTCCCTTTGGCTTTCTGCCGGTAAAACTGCATTCTTTTGCAATAATAAACTGAATGTTTTTGTCTCCAGCTATTGCAATCAAATCAGAATCAGCTTCTCCGTCAAGTATGACTGCATGAACGCCGTCCATTTGAGTTAATGTGTTTTTAAGTTCAATAACAGGAACTTTGCCAAGAGCCTGATTTGTCTCATCAAGTAAAAGTGCTCCTCTGCTTCCAATGAGTTCAGAAAACATTTTCTTGAATTCAGGGTCAATTTCAATTTTTCTTGGTGCTGTTATTGGTTTCTTGTCTTCAACTGGTGCTGTTCTTTCTTTTGAATGTGTCTTCTGTACTCTTTGTCTTGAATATTCTCTGTTTTCAGAATGTTGTTCTTCATGTACTGTATGTCCATTCTTTTCAGAGTGTCCGAGTTCAGCAACAGGTATTCTTGCTCGAATAGCCTTGTGTATTTCTTTTGAAGTTAGTTCTTCAACTTCTTTGCCGTCAGGCGCTCTTGCAACAAAATCAAGTTCAGTTCTAGACATTAAATCTCTAAGTTCCAGGTCTGCTCCTCTGTCTCCGTCTAAAAATGCTGTTGTTGTGTGCTCTTTGCAGAGTTTTAAGATTGTCTCAGGTATGGAAGAACCGTTCATTGCAATACAATTCTTAAAACCGTTTTTAAGCAGGTTAAGTACATCTGCTCTTCCTTCAACAATAATTACTTCATCTGAAGAATCAACCTGCGGTCCAGCAGGCAGTCTTTCCGGCCCGTATTCAGTTATTTCGCTGACTCTAACAGACATTTCTATCTCTTCAATTAACTCCTGAGAATCAGGCATTACTTTATCAATAACCTCTTTTAACAGTTCCTTTGCCCTCTCAATAAGGTATTTTCTTTTTGAGATTCTCACATCTTCTATTGCTTTTACCTTGATTTTGGCATTGCAAGGCCCTATTCTCTGTATTGTTTCAAGAGACGCAGCAACAATTGCTGTTTCTCCTTTATCAAGAGAACTTGGAATTATTATTTCGCCAATTCCCTTTCCATCTTTAACATCCATATTTACATCGATTCTTCCTATTCTTCCTGCTTTTTGCAGGTCTCTTAGTTCCAAATCTCTTCCAAGAAGCCCTTCTGTCTGTCCGAATATGGCTCCAATTACATCTTTCTTGTCAATAAGTCCATCAGTCATTATGTTAGCATTAACAATATATTTAACTGAAACTTGTGCTATTTTTCCCATTTTAAATTCCTCCGTTTATTTTAGCAAGTTTTCATTATATCTTCAAAAAGAACCTAATTTGTCCCAAATGGGAATATACCAAAATAATGAGCATGATGTGTTCTTTTTGTGATGAAATGATTTACACCGCTTATTGTTAATAAGCGATTTTATGATATGGTTTTGTTGCCCCAAACACTAACTCCAAGATTCATTGAAAGTTCGAAAACAACCTCGTAATGGTACTCTCGTGTGGGGCACCTTGCCAGACATTAAATAAAGAACAGAATTTAAAAAACTTTGTAAATCAGAAAAATAAGGTAAAACATAAAAAAAACTCCGAAATAGGCGTAATTTACTGCTTTTTATTTTTTATACATAGGATTTGAAAGGCATTTTCAGGATTATTCCTTAAAAAAACCTGTGTTATATCAGAAATAAATCTCCATAAATAGTTAGGCTTAAATTTTAAAGATGTATACTCTCCTCTAAGCAGTTTCCATCCATTTATACCAATAACCTTGTATCCTCTATTTTTCATTTCACTGGCTGTCCAGCCAGATTTATGAACTTGATGGGGATTTTTATCATATTCTCCCTGTGGAAGAAAACCATTTGGAGTGAATATTATTACTTTTTCTTTTGCAATTTTTTCCATCAGGAGAATTAATTTAATCCCTTCTTCTTTACTAAGATGTTCAATTAAGTCAGACGCTAATACGCAGTCAAAAGAACCAGGTTTAAACTTATTTATATTTAAAACAGACATTTGATAATATTTATTGTGGATTCTCAGTTTTTTACTTTTATCAATGCTTGGCTTGAATGCATCAACTCCGGCTGAATAAATCTTGTTTGAAAATGATTTAATAGGGGATGAACTTCCACAGCCAACATCAAGAAGGCTTTTACATGTTCCAACAGCTTTTTCTAATTCAACAGGATAGGTTGGAAATATTTTTAGATAAGTTGTTTTTACTATCTCCTTTAATCCCATAACTAAATTTTAAATTAATAATAATTAATAAATCTTTCAAAAAATAAAGTTTATCTTACTTTTTGCATATGGAAATATGCTTTAACTTCTTCAAAAGCCTGCTGTAAGTCTTTTTCCAGCTTCATGCTCCACTTATCATAAGTCGGCTTATATAAATAGCTCTCATAGAATTTTTTAAGCATTTTAAGGACAGGAGAAGTTTCCCACCTCGCATAATAATCAGTTACAATTGAAGATTCCATAGTAAGTTCAATCTCTCCCTTATTCAAAGATTGTTTTTTTCCGTCAACTTCTGTTTCAATGTCGCTTACCTGGCAGAATATATTAACTCTTATCATTAATCTTGAATATTCATCAACATTTCTTGAGGCATTCCATCTGACTTTCATAATATTGTACCCTTTTTTATCTGCTTTTGTGTATTTTACCTCAGAAACAAAATATTGCAAAGAAGTTAGGACGTCATAAAAAAAAGTATAAAATTCATTCCAGGAAAAAACTCCTTCTGCTTTTGTAGTTACTCTATTTTGAATATCTTCCTCAGGCATAAATAAATTTAATCAAAATAATAATATTAAATGTTTCGCTTCAAGATATAACAAAATTAATTTATTCTATGTCTTGGTGTCCGTGTGACTCAATGCATTCTGGACACAAAAACCCGTCAGAACATTCTAACAGTCTTGTTGTAAATTCTCCGCAGGATTCGCATATTCCCTGTGTCCTTGAAATAGTTAATCTTTTATGGGAGGCGTCTCTAACTCTCTTTTTTTCAATTATTATATCTATCACATCAGGATTCATTCTAAGAAGATCTTTCTCAGTAACAAGCCCAAGAAGATTATTTTTATCAACAACAGGAAGTCTTCTAATATCTTTTTCAAGCATTATTTTTGCTGCATCAAATATATCCTCATCAGGAGGTATAGTAATCAATTTTGTGCTCATAACTTCGCTTACTTTTGTGCTGTCAGGATTTCTCTTTTGCATAACTATCTTTTTTAGAATATCTTTTTCAGTAAAAATTCCAAGAAGTTTCTTGTCTTCAACAACAAGTAAAGAACCTACTCTTTTCTTGTCCATTAAGTTAAGTGCAGATGAAACAGTTATATCTTTAGAACATACAACAGGATTCATAGTCATTGCTTCTCTAACAGGAAATCCAACCGCCATAAAAACAATTAATCAGGCAAGAAATATAAACCTAACGATATAAAAAAAAGACAAATTATCAAATTGATAAAAAAATTAATGCATCAAAATTGTAATACCTTGAAAAATAATTTATTACAATATTTCTTTATTGAATTTACTTAATAAAGCAGATATCTGGAAATACTCGCCAAGAGATTAAAAGTATGAAAAGTTAATCATCTTATTCTAACAGCATCAAGATTTTTAGGAGCAATTGTCTCAATTCTAAAAGTCTTGTGTATTGCTGAAGCCAAGTCAAGGCATTTACTGGCTTCACCGTGGTTTATTATAACTCTTCTTGGCATCGGCTTCATTTTTTGTATAAAATCCATAAGTTCATTTCTTCCAGAGTGTCCAGTAATACCATATAAAGTGATAACTTCAAGATTTATTTTCATATTTTCTGTCTTTACTCCATTGGAGGAGATAAGTATTTGTGTCTCCCCTCTCTGCAGTTTTCTTCCCAAACTTCCTTCTGCCTGATATGAAACAAATATAAGAGAATTTTTTGGATTGTCGCATAATTTTTCAAGATAAAATACGCTGGGTCCTCCTGTCAGCATTCCTGATGTAGCAAGTATAACACACGGACCTTCTTCTTCAACAAGTTTCATTCTTTCCTGCTGGCTTCCGACTCTTTTGAATTTACTGCTGGTAAATGGATCTTCTTCTTCTTCTTTGAATATTTTATCTCTAAGAGTTTTGTTCAAAAATGAAGGATAAGCAGTATAAACAGCTGTTATATTCCAAAGCATACCATCAAGAAATATGGGGAATTCAGGTATTTTTTTCTTTTTTATTGCATCATCAAGAATTAAAAGAATTTCCTGCGCTCTTCCTGTTCCAAGAACAGGTATTATAACTTTTCCGCCTCTCTCTATTGTTTTTATAATAGAATCTAAAAGCTCCTGCTCAACATCTTTTTTTTCAGGAAATATGTCCTCGCTTGCTCCGTAGGTTGATTCAATTACAACTGTCTCAACTCTTTGGAATTTTGACACAGCTGGATTTAAAAGTTTTGTTTTTGCAAACTTCATATCTCCTGTGTATAAAACATTATGAAATCCATTTCCAATATTTAAGTGAACCATAGCAGAACCTAAAATATGTCCTGAATTATGCAGAGTCATTCTAACATCAGGAGTTATATCTGTAACAACATCATAATCAAGACATATTGTGTTTTTTATCATTTCTTTAACATCATTATTTGAAAAAGCTGTTTTGAAATTATCCTTGAAAGAAATATCTATTGCATCAAGCAGTATTAATGTGGAAACATCGCGGGAAGGTTTTGTGCAGTAAACCGGCCCTGAATATCCATACTTAAATAAAAGAGGTATTGCACCGCAGTGGTCCAGATGGCTGTGGGACAATATAACTGCATCAATATCATTTATATTAAATTCAGGAGCCTCAAAATGAGGATACATAAAATCACTTGTCCCTGCAACATTCATTCCGCAGTCAAGAAGTATATTTGATTCAGGAGTCTGAAGAAGAATACACGAACGTCCAACTTGTCTTCCTCCTCCAAGAAAACTTAATCTAACCCAGTAATTAGGTTTTCTCTCCCAAGGAGAATAAATTTTTTCTCCAATGCTGTTTAAGAGTTTTCTTCTGTATTCAGAATTTTTATATAAAGTATTTCTTATTGTTCTAATTACATCTGATTTTATTCCAGGAGCTCTGATGACTTTTGGAACCCAGTATGTTTTTTCTCTTATTTCTTTTAATATCCCTCTCTGTGAATTTATTATGTATCCTGGTTTTTTTGCTTCAATTATTACAATTGAACGCTTTTCATCAAACCATATATCAAAAAGTTCTGCTTCAGCAGGTATCTTTGATTTTATAAATATCTCTGCTTCAGAAACAGGCATTAAAATACTTTGGTCTGGACGGATTTCAACTCTTTTTTTTATTTTATCAACAATTGATTTTATCAAATCTTGAGAATGCAGAAATAATTTTTCATTTTTTGTATAAAGTATTATGTTTGCTCCTTCAAAGCATGTATCAACTATCCCTGCATCATCAGGTAGTTCTTCTTCTATTTTATCAAAAATCGGAAATTTTCCCATTAATATTCATCTCGTACAAAAAATATAATCAAGGATTTTATTCACTGTATTTTTTAATTTCATTTTTATCAAGGAATCTACAGCCATCTTTTGTTATTAACACTAAATCAACTGCCTCTCCAGTGCCAATATCCCTTTCAATTGCAGCTCTTATTGCCTTATATGCAATTTTTGCTGCTTCTTCAAGAGTTAAGTTGTCTCTGAAATTTGTCTGTAAAACACCGTATGCAACAACAGAACCAGAACCTGTTGAAATATACTTGTCCTGTATCATGCTAGCACCTGGGTCTAATGTATATAATGAAAATCCTGTATAATCATAACCTCCGACTATAATCTGGACATAATAAGGCCAAGGCGAAAATCTGTTGCCATATAGTATATGAGAAAGTAAAGTTGCGCATGCTTTTACAGTAGGTTTTGTTCCTTTTTTTATTTCGTGAAGATTCATCTGAGTCTTCAAGTATCTAAGAAGCATTTGATTGTCTCCTACCATTCCAGCAGTTGTAAGCGCGATATTGTCAGTAACAGCAAATATTTTCTGTACTTCTTTATGTGCTATTAAATAGCCCATTGTTGCTCTTTTGTCCGCTGCTAGAACTATTCCCTCTTTTGTTGCAATTCCAAGAGTTGTAGTTCCTTTGTTGGTAAGGTCCTTTAATTTATCCATTTGTTTTTTCACCAGAATAATTTTCTGACAATAACATAATTTAAAAAACTTGTGGTTGGTATTGTCTGCTATAAAGATAAATATTCTGTATCTTTATCGCAGAATGCACAATTTTTTAGAAAAAGTTTTCAAAAGAAATATTCAAACTTTTTGGGATTATTTTTTGTTTTAGTTTAGTTTTATATTTATCTTTACTGAAAAGCGGAATTTGCAGAGTATCTTTTTTGAATTGGCATAACATCAAATACTTTATAGTATAATTTCACATTTAACAATATTTTCCAAGAGATTTATTTTCAAAAGAAGCTTTTATATTTTCTAATTTGTCTGTTGAAAATATTTTGAAGATTTTATATTGCTAAAAAGTATTAAAAAAGTAGGCAATTTATTTTTAGATATGGGACTGTCGGCTAGCTTGGTAGGCTTCGAGGTTCGGGGCCTCGCGACCCAGGTTCAAATCCTGGCAGTCTCATATCTATTGTTTATTTATTTTTTTAATATGGTGAGACTGCAAGGTGCCAGAATGGTAATTCTCAGCATCTGGCAGTCTCATATCTATTGTTTATTTATTTTTTTAATATGGTGAGACTGCAAG
>CAZVOT010000022.1:0-3240 GCA_964628775.1 Candidatus Woesearchaeota archaeon | reverse complement strand
GCAGGACACTATACATAAAATTCCTGTAAGGTAAAAGAGCCGGTAAATTTTCTAAAAATTTATCTTCTCCAAATCTTGTTGACTTTCGGACGGATTTCTGCTTTGTAGTAGTGTTCCTTGCCGTCTGAATCAATCCAAGGTTTTATTTCAGGATAATATTCTCTTAAATATTTTTCAATTATCCCAAGGCATTGTTCAAAATTATTGTCCCAATTTATCTGCATTCCTTTTAAAAAATCATCTGTATTTATGGGGGAATTATTTTTTTCAAGAATTTTTGAAACTCTGCTTTTTACTGGACCGTATGGACGGATGTCGAGAATCCAAAGCATTCTGGAAGCCTCTGGAACTTTTTCATCAAGAGTTTTTAAAAAATTTTCAAAAGTTGCGGGATTTGGATTTATTATGTCTGGATAAACATTCCAACAGTTGTCTGTAAAAAGTTTAAATGCTCTCATTTGTAAATCTACATTTATTCTTCTGGAAGGTTTTCTTCCAGAATCGATCCCATATCCTGATGTATTCTGCATAACATTGTTATCATCACTTCCCTTGAAACAAACTAAGAATGGAACATCGTTTTTTCCGATTCTTTCAAGAATATCCTCTTCAAAAACTCCGTCAATAATCTGTCTTGGTATATAATCTCCTGTTGAAAGATTTGAATTTGACTGAATAATTGGAGGATTTTTCATTTTTTTTGCTTTATCGCTTAACTCTAGAATATGTTCAAGAACTATTGTCGGCTCTCCTCCGCTGACTCTTATGTGTTTTACTTTTTTATTAAGAGGTATATAATTCTGGATGCTTTCTGAAAAATTTCCATTTCTTTCTAAAATAATTTTGTCAAGTTCATCAAGATGCAGATATGTTTCAAGAATTTTATCAGCATTAAGTATAACTCCTTTTTTAATAGGATTATTGCTTTCATCATCAACAAAACAAAGAGGACAGTTTAAATTGCATTCTTTTATTTGGTAAATAAGAGGCAGATCATATTCCCATAAATTAGAAAGTTCTCCGTCAAGATTTTCGTTATTTTTGTCTGCAATCCAAAGGGCAAAATCAAATGATGCTTTTGCTCTTCTTATGGGTGCAAGAACATTTTCCCTTATGCTGAAATCAAAATCGGAATTTAATGCATGTCCTTCTCCTTCAAGCCAATATGGTTTTGTATTTACTTTAAAGCGGAATACCTCATTTTTAGAAAAAACGGGCCGATTTGTAGTTGAATCTATTTTTACTACAAATGGCGCAGGATAATTTCTAAGAGTTATATCTTTTCTTTGTTCAGAATTAAGAGAAAAATCAACAGAGTTGACATTTCCTTCGGATATTATCCTGTTATGAATTTTTTTAGTTGAGTTTATCAAATTTTCAGTCTGCGAATTAGTTAATGGTTTGTATTCCATATATTATTATACTCAGAAAAAAAATATAAACTAATATATTTTTGCTCCGCTGTCTATTTCCTTGTCAACTGTTAAAAGAACAACATTATTTTCTTTTTCAGCAGCAAGAATCATTCCCCTGCTTTCAATTCCTTTTATATTTTTTGGAAGAAGATTATAAACAATAATTATTTTTTTGCCAAGCAGTTCTTCTTTTTTATAATACTTCTTTATTCCAGCACATACAATTCTTTTCTCTTCACCGATTTTTAAATGGATTTTATACAATTTATCTGAATCTTTTATGTCTTCAACATTTTCAATTAAAGCTGTTCTAAGATCTAATCTAGAAAATTCATCATAACTTACTTCAAGAGTTTTTTCTTTCATTGAAGCGGATTCAACAGCATCTTTTTTTCCGCTTCCATCTTTCCTGATTTCATTCAATCTTTTTTTAATCTCTTCTTTGTCTATTTTCTGAAGCAGTATCTCTGGTTTTGAGACATTGTATTTCAAAGGAAGTTTCTTTAAAAGTGAAAAAGACATCTTGCTTTTTTGCATAAGCATTTTCCATAATTTCCCGGCTGTATTTGGAATAAATGGATAGAACATCAAACATAAAGCTCTTGAAATTTCAAGGCACATATAAAGAACTTCTTCACATCTTTTTTTATCTTTTTTTATTAATTCCCATGGTGCATTTTTCTGGAAGTACTTGTTTCCTTCGCTTGATAAAAGCAGAATATCCTTAATAGGTTCTTTTAAAAATCCCTCTTCAATTTTTTCTAATTTTGAAAGTGTTTTTGAAATTAAAGATAAAATTTCCTTATCTTCTTTTTTCAAAACTTTTGGTTTTCTTGCTCCTGATTTGAAATTTACATTTGTAAAAGTTACGGTTCTATTTACAAAATTTCCAAAGTTTGCAATTAAATCATTATTTATTCTCGCTTCAAAATCATCAAAAGAGAAATCAGCATCTTTTGTCTCAGGGCGGTTGTACATAAGATAAAATCTCCAGTAATCTGATTCCGGCAGTATTTTGAGGGATTCATCAGCCCATATTCCAATTCCTTTTGTTTTTGAAAATTTCTCTCCTGAAAAATTCAAGAACTCTCCTGCAGAAATATTCCAAGGAAGAGTATATTTGCTTCCTTCTGCCATTAAAAAAGCGGGAAGAAGTATTGAATGAAAAACAATATTATCTTTTCCCTGTGTATAAATCTGTTTGCATTTTGGATTCATCCAGTAAGTTTTCCAAGTTTTTGGGAACTTTTCTGCTGTTGCAGAAATATATCCAAGAACAGCTTCAGCCCAGCAGTATATTACTTTACCTTCAGAACCTGGAAAAACAGCAGGTATCCCCCAGCGAAGATCTCTTGTAATAGGACGTGGTTTAAGTCCGCCTTTTATCCAGCTCTCTGAAAATCTCTTTACATTATCGTGCCATTGTTTTTGTTTTTTTACATAAGATAAAATTTTTTTCTCAAGTTTTGGAAGATTAATATACCACTGCTTGGTTTCTTTTATCTCAGTATCTGATTTACTGCATATACAGCACTTAGGACTCTCAAGTTCATACGCCTCAAAAGTTCCTTGGCATTTATCGCATTGGTTTCCCTGTGCCCCCTCTGATTTACAGATGGGACATATTCCTTCTACAAACCTGTCTGCTAAAAATAGATTGCAGTTTTTGCAAAAAAGTGCCTTTTCTGTTTTTGTTATAATGTAGCCGTTCTCAAAACATTTTTTGTAAAAACCCTGCACAAATTTTTTATGGAACTCTCGGGATGTTCTCGAATAATTATCAAAATCCAAATTATAATTTTCAAATACTTTCTTTAATTTCTCA
>CAZVOT010000021.1:6597-12941 GCA_964628775.1 Candidatus Woesearchaeota archaeon | reverse complement strand
GCTCTCAGCGGTTTTTTTTATTTTATGGATTTGAACCAATAATACAGGTTCAAATCAAAAAAAAGGGAATACTAAGAGTTTATAAATATTAAAAAGTGTTATATTAATTTAATGTATGATCCGTTAATCAAAAAGATTGGGAATGCTGATTTTGAATTAACTTATAAGTGTAATTTAAGATGTTTACATTGTTATAATCCTCACCATAATAATCTAAAAGAATTAACTAAAAATGAAAAGAAGAATATAATCTCTCAAGTTAAAAATGCAGGTTTTAAAGAAATACATATTAATGGGGGGGGAACCTTTAATTGATAGAGATATTATTGAAATATTAGATTACTCATCAGATATTGGGTTAAATGTTTTATTAGAAACTAATGCAGTTTTATTAGATGAAACTATTGATGAAATTAAAAATATAAAAAACCTTTCTATAAGAGCTAGTATTGAAGGACCCGAAGAGATACATAATATTATAAGAAGAACGAATAGTAATTTCAATGCATTTGAGGTATCAATTGAAAATTTAATTAAAGCAAAAAAAGAAAAAATACCTATTCAGATTACTTGTAGTGTTAATAAAATTAATTTTAATAGACTATATGATATGGTATACTATTTAAATAATATTGGATTAGATAATATAAGATTAAGATTATCTATGCCTACAAGTTATGCTTTTTTTCACTGGAATATCTTAAAATTAGATTTAGATGATTTTAAAGAGATAGAAAAACAAATTGATAGAATAAATTCTGAAATACAGGGTGTTAGATTCAATTCAGAAACAATAAAAAGAATTAATCCTTCTTTTGAGCCTAAATTTTTATATATCCTGAGGGAAATGTTAAACCTTATCCATTTATAGAATATTTTGCTGGAAATTTAATAAAAGAAGATATACTAACAATACTTGGAAAGTATGATAAAATAGAATTTCCTAAACAGGAGAAGGAGAGAATGGTTAATTATTTAAGAGCATTAAATATGGTATAAAGGCAAAATAATGAAATTTAAAGAAAAGATAATTACACAACAATTGATTACAAGGAATATCCATAATTTTTTTTTAAAAAATGGATTTTACCCGATGAATAATCCAAAAATTGTTCCTTTTATAGACGATGAATTAGAACATTTAATAAAAGTTAAAATTCTTGGGAGAGATAATGAAAAATTATTTCTTTCAAGAAGTCCACAGTTATACAAAGAAATTGCTGCCTTAGAATCAATAAATAGCAAGGTTTATGAGGTAGGGCCTGTATTTAGGGGAGAACTTGTATGTAATAATAGAAGAGCCAATGAATTTTTAGGTTTAGATGTTGAGATTAGAACAAATAGTTTAGAAGATGTTATAGAAATATTATCTAAATTTGTTCTTGATATACAACATGATGATATTTTAATAAATTATATCAAATCCATAAATAATAATATAATAAAAGTACCTAATCAAATAGTTCCTATTACATACTCTGAAGCATTAAAAAGATTAAAATCAAAGAGAATTGATTCAAAAGAAGAGAAAGAACTTTCAAGAATAATAAGAAAAGAAGAGCAAAATGAAAATATTTGGGTTTTATTAACTGAATTCCCAGTAGATGAAAGAGGATTCTATCAGATAAATTCAAATAAAATATCAAATTGTTTTGATTTAATAGCAGATTGGGAGATATGTTCAGGAGGATTAAGAAGAATGGATATAAATGAATATTCAAAATTTTTAGAGAGTATAGGGTGGACTACAGATACTTTTAAAGAATATTTTAAGATAAAATCAGAATATAAAAATATAAATACGGGAGGATTTGGTATTGGAATAGAAAGATTAACCGGCTCTTTGTTAGGAAATATAAATATCGCTGAAATACAGCCGTACCTAAGAATTCCGGGAGTAGAAATAACCTTTTAGGTGAAAAAATGGTTAAAGCAGGAGAAATAATCAATTTTATTGAAAAAGAATTTCCAATTAGTCTAAAATATGACTGGGATTCTACTGATGGATTAATATGCGGGAATATTGAAAAGGAAGTTAAAAAAGTTATATTAAGTTTAGAACTAAGAAAGGGTTTACTCAATAGAAATGCAGAATTAATAATTCTGCATCATCCTCCTATTTTTGGAGCTGAAAAAGAAATTACTAATCCTTATTATAAAAGAGAATGTAGTAAAATAATTTACAGTATCCATTCAAGAATAGACCGAAAAGGTTTAATGGGTCTTGGAATTGCAAAAAAAATATTTAATGAAAACTTCAAAATAGAGAAGATATTATCGGATGGAACTGTAATAATCCTTTTACCAGAAAGAATCTCTGTTGATGAGCTGATAAAAATTATCAAATCAAAACTGAAGATAAGTAGTATAAAAACTTTAATAAGTATAGATTATGCCAAAAAAATAGCCATACATGGAGGGGAAGGATTTAACAGGCACCACATTAAAGATGCTTTAGAAGAAGGTGTGGATACTTATTTGGCAGGGGATATGAATCATCATTCTGCTGAAAGTGCCTGTTTTTTTGATAAGAATTTTATTGACATAGAACATGTTACAGAACAAGAAGGGTTAAGGTTATTATCAGTAATTCTAAAAAAAGAATTTCCATCTTTAAATTTTGAATTTATAGAACAGAAAACATACTGGAAAATAAAATGAACAAAATATTTTTACATTCAACTTATTTATGCAATGCTAATTGTATTCATTGTGCTGTTCCAAAAAACAAGAATTCAATACTCTTTGAAGATTATAAAAATTTAGTTAATACTGCTTCTGAAGAAGGTCTTGAATTTATGATTATCGGAGGAGGAGAACCATTAATACATAAAAATTTGGAGGATATGATAATTTATGGTTCTGAAAAAAAATTAAAGATGAAAATAGAAACTAATGGGAATCTTTTAACAAGAAGATTCCTTAATTCTATGAAACCTTATTTATTCCAGATTAATGTCAGTTTAGATGGAGTAAACGACAAAACACATGATTCTATAAGAAATATCCAAACATTTAACCATACAACAGAAATGATATCTTATGCAAGAGAAATAGGTATTGATGTTGCTATTTGGTCAGTAATAATGAATAATAATATTACTGAATCTAATAGACTGATAGATCTAGCTGAAAAACTTGGAGTAAACAAAGTTTCTTTTCTTTATTCCACACCTGTTGGCTCCTGTTTTAATAATAGAGAAGAACTGCTTGTTAACATAAATGAATATTATCCAGTTATGAAAAAGTTATATAATAAGAGTAATGTACAAGTAAGAATTGCTCCTTATGTAGTTCCATTTGATAAACGAGATGATTTTTCAACAGAAGTAGATAGAGAAATTTTAAAAACTGATTGTATGATATATGATAAAACAAGCATTCAGATTGATCCTTTAGGCAATATATATCCTTGTGTTTTATTATTATCAAGAGAGGATTATAAGTTAGGCAATATTAAAGATGAACAAACATTCAGAAATATCTTAAGAGGTACAGGATTCAGCTGGAATACTCTCCTAAAAAAACTTAAAACTCAAATGAATGAATCTAAAAAAGAAGGATATACCAAAACAGGATGTATGGGTCTTACTGCACAATTTAAAACAAAAATTGATCATCGTTTAAATGAAGGATATATACTCTGTCCATGCAGAACAATCAATAGGGAATGGTCTTTTGTTTCTTGAGTTATTTGATTTTTTTTACTGTTTTTTGTGTTTAGAAATGATTTCTGCTTTTTTTGAGGGAACTGACTGGATAATACGGAAAATTCCTTCAGTATTTGAGCAGTCTGTTAAATACTTTTTATTATCTAAAGATAATAATTTGAGTTGTCGACAAAATGTCGATAACTCAATTTTACTTGATTCATATTCTCTTTTTTTTAATCTGTACCCCTAGTCCTTGGCATCTTTACTATCTGTGAGTGCTTCTATAATATCTACAACAAAAAACCACCATTCATTTTTAAACCAGGTTCTTCTTATGTTTTTTCCTGAAAAATAGCAATAGAACTATGCTCTTCCATATTTTAACAATAAAGAAGTTATATTTATAAATTAAATGCGGGGGCTGGCCGGTAATCCTTTTAAGAAAAATTTTCGCTGAATGAAATTTTTTGTGTGCCTGAACTTTGCGTGTTTTTTTATTTTTTCTTTATATCTGGTGCTGAAAAATGTTTTTTATATTTTTTAACAAACAAAAATTAAAAATCTATAATTGTATAGATTTTTAAATATCCTTTTTTTAACTAGAAACTATGGCATTTGAGGACAGAACTTATGATTTTAATGTTAAAAAAGAGAATTACTCTGAGTGGTATTCTCAGGTTCTTGAGGCTTCAGGAATACTTGACTCCAGGTACAACATTAAAGCTATGTTTGTCTGGCTTCCTTATGGTATTGAAATAATGAATACTTTAAAATTATACTGGGATAATTTATTCAAAAAAGCAGAAATAAAAGAAGTTCTTTTTCCCCAATTTGTTCCAATATCCTACTGCGAACAAAATGAAAGATGGTGGGAAGGATTTAAGGAAGAAGGCTACAGAGCAACAGCTGGAGACGGCGAAGAAAAATGGGTAATACGTCCTACTGGAGAGCCTGCTATGTATCCTATGTTTTCGCTGTGGATTAGAACAAAGAATGATTTGCCAATTAGAGTTTATCAGACAGTTTCAAGTTTTAGATATGAGACAAAACAAACTCATCCTTTAATCAGAGACAGACAGATAACTTTCTGGTTTGAGATACACACAGTCCACTCAACAAAAGAAGAAGCTGACAAGGAGCTTGAACTTCATACTAAATTTTATGAGGATATATACAAGAATATACTTGCACTCCCTCCATTTAGAGTTGTAAAACCTCTTTGGGAATGCTTTCCAGGAGCTGTTGGAGCTTATGAGTATTATACTTTAATGCCTGACGGAAAAGTAATGGAAAATGGTTCTGCCAATCATCTTGGACAGGCATATGCAAAAAAATTCAATGTAAAATTCACTGATGAGGATGGAAAAGAAAAATATGCTTGGCAGGTATGCACGGGAAATGGCGCTAGATTCTTGGCTGGGGCAATTTCTATTCACGGAGATAATAAGGGACTTGTTCTTCCTCCTAAAATAGCACCTATTCAGGCTGTAATAATTCCTATTTTATTCAAAGGCAAAGAAGAGATTATCTTGAATCATGCAAAAAAACTTTATGAAAAACTTTCAGAATCAGGAGTTAGAGTTTTTCTTGATGAAAGAGAAATAAGTCCCGGCAGAAAATATAATGACTGGGAAGTAAAAGGAGTTCCAATCAGAATAGAACTTGGACCAAGAGATATTGAAAATAAAAAAGCTGTTGTTGTTAGAAGAGATAATTTTGAAAAAATTTCTGTTGATGAAAAGAATTTGATTTCTGAAGTTAATGATATTCTTTCAAAAATTCATGATAATTTGTATAAAAATGCAAAAGCAAATTTAGAAAAAAATATTTCATTTGTTTCAAAAAAAGAAGATATCCAAAAAACAGTTGAAAACGGAAAGATTGCAAATATTTTCTGGTGCAATGAGAGGGAATGCTATGACAAAATAGAAGAAATTGGAGAGGGGATTGAGGGATTTGGTATTGACTTGGACGAGACAAAAGAAGGGAAATGCATATTCTGCGGTAAGAATACAAAAAACAAGCTTTTTGTTGCTAAGAGTTATTAAAATGAACTCTAATTTATTGTCTTGATTTTGTGAACAATTGTATTAAATATTATCAAGATATTTCTTCTTCAACTTTTTGGATTTTGATAAAATATGCTGTTGCTGTTATTAGAAGAAGATAATCAATTACATACAGAATATCTGCAATAAAGCCGTAATAGCCGTAAATTGTTTCCCAGTCAATAAATGCCTGAAGTATATTTGCTATATAGTCGGGAATTGCTGCAAATGCAAAAATAAGAAAAACCTTTTTTATATTCTTTTTTTCAAAAATAAAAAATCCAATTAAGGAGATTATTAAATTCATAGCTGCAAGTATTGGATAAGATATATCCAAAGTTGTTGTTAAGAGGGATGTTCCTTTTTCTGTTAATGAGAGGACAACATCTGTTATTAAGTAGACAGATATAAAAGTAATTACTGAAAAGCAGGCGATAATAACTGCAATAAAAGTAAATTTATCTTTTATTTCTTTGAATAAATAATACCATAAAATAGAAAATCCAATAAAGTAGATTAAATATCCTAAGATATAGAATATATCTGCTATGCCCGGATAATTCAATTCATTGAAAATCCACATTTCTATGTTCCAGTATGTTTCTGCTATCCCCCAGAATAAGAAACTGATAAAAAGGGAGAA
>CAZVOT010000021.1:0-6497 GCA_964628775.1 Candidatus Woesearchaeota archaeon | reverse complement strand
ATTTTTTTTGCTTTTTTATCACCTTTTAATTTTCTTACTTTAATGACTGCCAAAATAATCCTAAAACTGCAAGAACAATGGATAATATATTATAAACTAATTCCAGATGTCTGCCAATTACTTCTTCATCCATACTTAGTTATATTTCTACTTACTATTTAAAATTTTCATAAACTAGTAATTAAAGTAAAACCTACTTTGAATGAAAAAACCATTACAGCTGAGCGCAGTATTTTTGCTATTATTGCAATTGCCAGGAATTTCTTTGCTGGGTAGTCAAGAGAGCCTGCAATAACTCCTGCAAAATCAAAAGGTATTGGAATCAAGCCTAGAGAGATTAAATAAATCGCCCCATATTTTTTGAAAAGAGTTTTTCCTTTTTCTATGAATTTTCTCATTTTTTTGTGTTCTTCCATTATATCATTGGCTCCTCTTCCTATAATGTAGGTGCTCATATCTCCCAAACCTGAACCTACACCCATAAAGAGAACTAAAATAAAAGGATTTAACACAGCTGAAAAAGTCATTGTAATTAAGTCAAGGTTTATCGGTGTGAAAACCATTACACTATTTAGAAAAGAAGAAATGAAAGCTCCAAAATAGCCGTATTTTTCCACAAGCATTACTACAATTGCTGATAATTCCATTTTATTTGTACTCCAATGTGTGTTCTCCAGGACTTACTGAAAATTTTATTAAATTATTTTCTGATTTTTCTACTTCCTTTCCATCTACTTTCCATTTTGGAAAATATGGAATATTAAAGTTTACTTGTCCTCCATTTGTTGTAAAAATAATTTTATCGGAAGAGTAATCTGTTATGTCTGCATTTTCTGCTAATGAGAAATCTTTCTTTCTTTTATATATATAAATTCCTTGATTGTTTATTAATTCATATTCAGTACTTGCTAACTGTTCTTTGCAGGAAATAATCCACTTCAGAGGATATTTTGAGAATTTGTATGCAATTTCATCTGGTGATAGAGAATTAGTCATTGTAAGTCCTAAAAATTCCGGCAATAATCTTGCCTGAGGATACCAGCCGTCAATTATTGGTTTTTCTATAGTAATCGGCAGAAGAGAAACTAAATTTGCAGGACAATTTGAAACTGCAAACCAGCCAAATTCCTCCCCCAAGTTTATTTCTGGAATTTCTGTGAAGATGTCTTTACTTAACTCAAATGCTGAAATTAATGAGGGAAGTGCTATACATAATAAAAAGATTCCAGCTAAATAAGGAAAAATTTTTTTGTTTTCCATATATTTTGAAAAAATTATAATTCCTGGAATATTTGCAAACAAAAGCAGTCTAAGAGGGTCTAACATTTTTCCAAATGGAATTAGATTATAGAAGAAGAATTTTGGCCCAATACCAAGAAGAATAAACAACCAGAACCAGACAATCAGGAAATTTTCTTTTTCTATTTTTACTTTAAGAAGGAAAATATAGAGAACTGAAAAAGAAAGAACAAGGAATATCTTTGAGTTGTTTCCAAGAAGAACTGAGTACGGAGAAAATATAGAATATAAAATTAGAAGAGTTATTGGAACAGCACCATAGATTTTTTTTCCTTTTGGAAGAGTAAAGTGCAGAACTATGGCGAGCAGGATTATACTTGAAAAGATGTGAATAAATGAAAGATAAAAACAATCTCCTGTTACAGAACAGTTTGTATAGGAAAAACCGAATTTTAAATATATTATCATTTCATAAAAAATCGGAAAGGAGAGAACTGCTCCTGGAATTAAAGTAAGAATTGTATTTTTTATTAGATTTCTCTTGAAGATAATTAGAGGAATGAGAACCAATCCTAGAATAAAAACTGACAAGTGATGGGTGAAACATAAAAGAATAAATGATACTGCTGAGAGAATTTTTTTTCCTTCAATTAAAAATGCAAGATAAAAAACAAAAAAAGGAATTGAAATTATTGTAGGAAGGCGCTGATGAGTATATACATTTTCTATAAGTATGGGATAGAGAAGAGAGAAGAATAATGCAGAGAGAAGAGCTGTGTTTTCTTTTACTTTGAATGCTTTTGCCAGGAAATAAATTGATACAGAACCTAAAGCATAGAAGAGGCATGTTATAAAATGGTATGCTGACAGGACTGGCATTAAAAAAGAGAATAAAAAGACTACATAATAAGACAAGGGAGGATAGAAAAGCAGTAGAGGAGAGCCACCGTACCAAAGTTCATTCCATTCTGGGATTTTACCATATTTATCAAAAGACATTTTCATATATTCTGTTTTGAAATAATGCGATGAAAAATCATCTGAATTGGGAATTGTGTTGTTTATTAGAAAAGGACTTACTAATGAAAAAGAAATAATGAATATAAGAAAAAGGTTCTTGTTCATTTGTTTAGTAAATAATGTTTTCTTTAATAAGAGTTTGCCATCAAGTATTGAACATAAGAATATAATCTAGTCCCTAAATACTTAAATACTAAAAAAGAAATAACAAGGTGTTGTATATTTATTTAAAGAATACATACAAGGGATTGTGTTTAAATAAGAAAAAGTGCCAAAAATGAGATGTCCATACTGTAAAAGCGAGAATTTGAAGGTAGTTGACACAAGAGAGAGTTCTATTCAGACGGAAAGGAGAAGAAGAGAATGTGCTGACTGCGGGAAGAGATTTACTACTTATGAGCGGGTTGAGGGGCTGGATATAACTGTTATTAAAAAAGATGGAAAAAAAGAGAGATTTGACGGGGAAAAGATAATAAGAGGTGTTTCAAAGGCATGCCATAAAAGAAATGTCTCTCTTGAACAGATTGAATCACTTGCTGATGATATTGAAAAGGAACTTATAAATTCCGGAAAAATGGAGGTTCCAAGTTCTTTAATTGGCGAGATGGTAATGGAAAAGCTTGCTAAGATAGATAAAGTCGCTTATATTATGTTTGCTGCTGTTTATCGGGAATTCAAAGATATACGTTCTTATGAAAAAGAACTTAAAAAATTGAAAGTTGTTGATTCTGAAAAACCTCAAGA
Source organism: Candidatus Woesearchaeota archaeon (assembly GCA_964628775.1). GTDB lineage: Archaea > Nanobdellota > Nanobdellia > CAZVOT01 > CAZVOT01 > CAZVOT01. The sequence goes on along the minus strand of CAZVOT010000021.1, from coordinate 3,494 downwards.
TGCAACTGATATTTCTTTAATGGTTCCTTCTTCCAGGCAGGACTCTGTTTCTGAATGGGACAGGGAAAAAATTGTTTCTGCTCTTGTAAAAGAAGCTGGAATTACAAGAAAAGAAGCTGAAGAAATTGCAAAGGATATTGAAGAAAAAGTTTTTTCATCAGGCATAAAAACAATTTCTGTAAATTTAATCAGGGCTTTGGTTGACAATGGATTATTTGAAAGAGGTTTTACTAATCAGCTCAAAAAACAGGAAATAATTGGTATGCCTACTTATGATGTTAGAAGCATAATATTTAGCAAATCAAAAGACAACAGCAACATAATTGGAAATAATCCTGAGGCAATAAATTTGGCTATTGCTGAAAATACTTTGAAACAATTTGCCTTAAAAGAGATTTTTTCAAAAGATATTGCTGAGGCTCATTTAAATGGAAGAATATATTTACATAATCTGGGATATCCAATTAGAGTTTACTGTTCATCACATAGCATTGAATATTTGAAAAAATACGGACTTTGCCTAAATAATCTTGCTACAAAGTCAAGTCCTGCAAAACACGCAGGCACTTTGACTGGACACTTAAATACTTTTTTGGCTTCAATGCAGGCTTATTATGCAGGAGCTCTTGGAATTGGATACATCAACATAATGTATGCTCCTCTTCTTGAAGGAATGGATTATAAAAGAATGAAACAGGAAGCGCAGTATTTAATATTCTCCTGTTCACAGAATGCCTTTTCTAGAGGCGGACAGTCTTTATTTATTGATTTTAATGTTCATCTTGGAGTTCCTGAGTATTTAGAAGATGTTCCTGCAATTGGAGCCGGCGGAAAATATACTGGCAAGACATATGGGGACTATGAAAAAGAAGCCAGAATGTTTTTGCGTGCTATGATGGATGTATGGAAAGAAGGAGATTCTGAAGGAAAAGTTTTTCCTTTTCCAAAAATGGATCTGCATATAAACCAGAAAAGTTTTGATGATAAAGAGGAGAGAGAACTTCTAGAATATGCTTGTTCTATTGCTTCTATAAACGGCAGTCCTTACTTTGTATTTGACAGGGATGATGTTGCATTATCTGCATGCTGCAGGCTTAAAATAAAAGTAAAAGACAAGAGTATACTAAAACATCCTGAGTCAATGAGGTTCTGCGGATTTCAGAATGTTACTATTAATCTTCCTCAGGCAGCTTACAGGGCTGATGGAGATTATGATAGAACTATAAAAGAAATTATGAAGGATATGGAACTTTGTATGAAAGCACATATCCAGAAAAAAGAATTTATCCAAAAATTAATGGATTCTCCTGAAATGCCTATGTGGCAGGTTGGAATGCCTGCTCTTGATGGAAGACCTTATATTGAACTTGATAAAAGTAATTATATTATCGGAATGATAGGACTTAATGAATGCGTTAAAAAGATAACTGGCAAGGAACTTCATGAAAGTGAAGATTCCTATAAATTAGGACTAAAAATAATATCTGCTATGTATCTTAAAATAAAAGAATTTGAGAAAGAATATGGGCTGAAAATTGCTCTTGAAGAAAGTCCTGCTGAATCAGCTTCACTTCGCTTTGCTAGAACTGATTTAAAATTATTCCCTGAAAGCAAAGATTATGTAAGAGGAAACCAGAAGACTGGAGAAGTTTATTACACAAACAGTATTCATTTTGTTCCTGATGCAGAGATAGATATTACTGAAAGAATTGAGAAGCAGGGGAAATTCCATCCTTTAATTGAAAGCGGAGCTATTACTCATATATTTGTCGGTGAGAAGCGTCCGTCTGCAGAATCAATATTTAATCTTGTAAAGAAAACTTGGGAGAATACACAAACTGCACAAATTACAATATCACCTGAATTTACTGTGTGCGAAGACTGCCACAAGATAAGTCCGGGTTGGGGGAGGTGAATTTTATGGAAGAAGAAAAAAAATGCAAACACTGTGGAAGCAAAAATGTATATGGTATTACCAGAGTTGTTGGATACTTCTCAAAGGTAAACAACTGGAATCCAAGCAAGACAGCTGAACTTAAAGACAGGCAGAAGGGGAATTATGATGTTAATTAAAATATTCTGCAAAGAAGAATGTCCAAACTGTCCATCTGCAAAAGAACTTGGAAAAAATCTGGAGAGAGATGGAAAGAATGTTGAAGTTCTTTCTCTTGATGAACCAAGTGGACTTGCTGATGCGATGTTCTTGGATGTTTTGTCTACTCCTTCTATAATTGTTATTGACAATGATAATAAAGAAAAAATTAGATGGAGTGGGAAGGCGCCTGGATTAGAAGAAATTAAAAGGTTCTTATGAAAGGAATTGCTGGGATTATTCCTGTTTCTATGATTGATTTTGAAGGAAAAATTGCCTGTGTTATTTTTTTTTCTGGATGTAATTTTAGGTGTTCATACTGCCATAATCCAGAACTTATTGATGGAAAAGAGACAGGAGAAGTTAAAGAAGAGGATGTATTCTCTTATTTAGAAAGCAAGAAAAAATGGTTAGACGGTGTTTCTATTACTGGAGGAGAACCTCTGCTTAATAAAGACATTATTGAGTTTATATCTAAAATTAAAAAAATTGGACTTCTTGTAAAATTGGATACTAATGGAACTAGTCCTGACTTGGTAAAAAAACTAATTGATGAGAAATTAATTGATTATATTGCAATGGACATAAAGGCAGGAGAGGAAGATTATGAGAGGATTACTGGTGTTAAAGTTGATATATCAAAAATAAAGAAAACAATTCGGGTAATAATGAATTCTGGAATTAAGTATGAATTTAGAACAACTTTAGTTCCTGGACTTATTGGGGTGGAGGATATAAAGAAAGCAGGGAAGTTGATAGAGGGTGCAAAACTTTGGTATATTCAGAACTTCAATAATGAAAAAAATTTGGACAGAAAATTATCTAAAATTGAGCCTTATTTAATGCCTGAAATGGAGAAGATGAAGATTGAAGCAGAAAAATATGCAGAAGAAGCGAGAATAAGATAAAAAATAATATTCTAAAAGTATACCAAAATGTTTTTAAAAGTATACTAAATTTCAACTTTACATATGGCAAAGGCAAGAATTAAATTATCATCAACAGATGAGGCAAAGCTTACTGATATATGCGACCAGATTAAATTAATTTCTGAAAGAACTGGCGCTGAGATAAAGGGCCCTATTCCACTGCCTACCAGAAAATTAAAAATTACAACAAGAAAATGTCCATGCGGTTCCGGCAGAGAAACTTATGAGACTTGGCAGATGAGAGTTCACAAAAGATTAATTGATTTAGGAGCTGATGACAGGGCTCTTCACTTGATTCTAAAAACACCAATACCTAAAGAAGTTCATATTGAAATGCAAATTATTGAGTAATTTTTTTTAATTTTTGGAATTATTCTCTTGATGGAAATATTTCTTTAAGGAAGTAATTATAGTCAATATTAAAGGGTAGAGAATAATTTCCATTTGATTCTGTTATTACTCCTTTTTTTGAA
>CAZVOT010000020.1:0-13690 GCA_964628775.1 Candidatus Woesearchaeota archaeon | reverse complement strand
TTAATGCTTTCATTAAAAAACCACAAAATAGATGTGGATATAATCCACCACGAAGTAGGTCCAGGACAGCAGGAAATAGGATTCAAATATGGCAGTCCAGTTGAAACAGCAGATAGAATTATTGAACTAAAAAGAATAATAAAAAAAATATCATCTAACTACAACTACATTGCTGTATTTTCACCCAAGCCCTTCTTTAAAAAAGCAGGAAGCGGTATGCACATCCATATTTCTCTATTTGATGAAAATGGAAAAAATATCTTTTATGATAAAAAAGAAAAAATATCAGAAAAAGCAAAAAATTTCATAGCAGGAGAACTAAAATATATCAAAGAAATATCAGCAGTAACAAATCCTTTAGTAAACTCCTACAAAAGATTAGTAAAAGGTTTTGAAGCTCCAGTTTATATCTGCTATGGTTTTTCAAACAGAAGTTCATTAATTAGAATTCCTCTTTGCAACGGCAATGCAGAAAAAGCAACAAGAATTGAAATCAGAAGTCCTGATGCTTCTTGTAACCCTTATTTAGCATTTGCATTATTAATCAAAGCAGGAGTGGATGGAATAAAAGAAAAATTACCCTGCCCAGAACCAGTAGAAGAAAATGTCTATGAATTTAATGAATCAGAACTGAAAAAAAGAAAAATAGACGTCTTGCCAGAATCTTTAGGAGAATCAGTCAAATTTATGGAAAAAAGCAGGTTATCAGAAGATTTTCTTGGAAAAAAATTATTTGATTTCTATATAAAAGACAGAACAGAGGAGTGGAAAACTTTCCTTTCATCAGTAACAGATTGGGAGCTTAAAAATAACATTCTGAAAACATAAAAAGGTGAACCAAAATGGGTGTCTACGAACCAACAAAAGAAGATATAACAAAACATATTTTTGAATTAAAAGTTAATGAATATTTTAACACAACTCAAAAACCATTCATTCCTTATTCAGATGGAACGTATACTGCAGAAATAAATCCAACAACAGGCATAATAAAAATATCAAAACTTGAAAAAAAATTGAAATAAATTTTGCTCTTTAATCATTTAGAATAAATCTATTTCTTTTGGATCAACCATTTTCTTACAAAGAAAAGGGTTGTTGGATTTGCTCCCTATTATCTCAAATCCCAAAATCTTTTCTTAAAAAGAAAAGCTTTACCAAAAGAACAAAATTAAACAAATTTTTTTCAACTTTCAGTTGATCCCTTTGGGAATAAAAGAAATATGGCTGGGACGGGGGGGATTTGATCCCCCGACCTCACGGTCTTCAGCCGTGCGCTCTCCCAGGCTAAGCTACCGTCCCACATACCTTTTCAATAAAGATATTTTTTTTAAATGTTTCCGAATGAAAAAATTATATTCTTGACTTCTTCTGCAGCATCAGAAATCTCTCTGTTGTTGTTAATCAAATAATCATAATCATTAAATTCCTTCATTTCTTCTGCTCTTCTAATTCTAACATCAATTTCAGAATTGCCTTCCCTGTTTCTAGAAACTATTCTTTTTTTAGCAGTATCCAAAGGAACATAAATAAAAATAACTTTTAGATTAGGATACCTCTCTCTTGCTTCTTTTATTATATCTCTGCTTACATTTACAAGAACATTTTTTCCTTCCTCAAGATAGTCATCCATCTCTTTTGGAATTCCATATAATTTATCATAGGATTCCCAGTGTAGTGCAAATCTATTGTTATTTTTCAGAACTTCAAACTCTTTTCTACCAACACAAATACAGTCCTCACTTTCATGTTTTTCTCTTGTAATTATCCTTTTTGGAGCTATTATAGAATCATTATCTTTCAAAACTTCCTTTATTATAGAATCCTTCCCGCTTCCAGAATTTCCAACAAATAAAAATAAAGTCCCTTTCATAGAAAATAAAACTAAAAAAGAATTTATAACTTTAATTGCAGACAATTATCTTTATATTTTTATTTGTTTTTAAAAAAATATGGAAGAGGATAATTTTCTTGACCAAGAACTTTTAAAGGAACTTGGTTTATCTGAAAAAGATGCAGAGGATATACTAACAGAAGCAGACGAGTTTATAGATAAAGAAGTAAATAACACAAAAAAACTTTCTCTTAAAGATTACATTAAAATATGTGTTTTAGGTTCAGTTGATTACAAAAAAAATTCAATTTTTGGAAAACCAGAAGTAAATATAAGAGGAATAAAATACATTTTAACAGAATTCTCAAAATATTTTCAGAAAGAATTAAACAACGGAAAAAGAATGTCTAAAAAAAATGAACCTTCTTTAGAAGATTTATTTTTAGCAGTAAGAAATAATTCTATCCTAACTTTAGAAAAAGAAAATTTGGATAGTTATCTATTTGAACAACCTGAAGGAGTATATTTAAATTCAGATGCAATAAAAGGCAGATTAATAGGTTCTTTACTAAATCTATTTTTTGAAAAAATGAGAAATAAATATGGAAAAGAAGAAATGAGAAATCAAAATATTTTTTTATATAATTCTTGGCTTATTGCAAAATTTATGGAAGAAAAAGATTCAGATTTTTGCAGTAAACATAATCTAAAATTAAGAAATAGTACATTCTCATATTTTACAAAAAAAGCAGAAGGTTATTACAAAAGTACATAATTAAAATGCGCCGACCGGGGTTCGAACCCGGGTCGCAAGCTTGGGAAGCTCGAATCCTACCTCTAGACTATCGGCGCATATAAATAACTAAAATAAGAAAAGAATTTATATACTTAATTTTTTTGCCAAATCTTCCATTTTCTTTTTTGATAATTTTTTTACATTCTTAAAATCAATTCCAGCTCCGTGTCCGTCGCCTTTGAATCTAGGAACAAGATGTATGTGCGCATGAGAAACTTCTTCTCCAAGAATAAAAGAAACAATATAATCCGTTTCAAGCACTTTTTTCGTATTATTTGCAATTTTTTTAACAACACTGAAATATTCTCCTTCATTATCAACATCAAAAACCCATCTATAATGTTTTTTAGGTATTACTAGAGTATGTCCTTTATTCAAAGGATTAATATCAAGAAATGCAAAGAAGTTTTCGTCTTCATATATCTTAAAACAAGGTAGTTCTCCTTTAGCAATTTTGCAAAAAATACAGTTTTCCATGAATTATTTAATAAATTTTGTTCTTAATAAACTTTAAATATATTCTACTCTCTTTCTATATTACATGACAAGAATAATAACTGTGTTATCTGGAAAAGGCGGAGTTGGAAAAACAACTGCAATAACTAATCTAGGCGCTGCTTTTCAGTCATTTGGAAAAGATGTGCTTCTCTTAGATGGTAATGTAACCACTCCAAATATTTCTCTTCATTTGGGTTTAGCAGGAGCAAAGCAGACTCTTCATAATGTTCTTAGAAGTGAAGCAAATATACAGGATGTTATATACCTCCATCCTCCAACAAAAATGAAAGTAATTCCAGGAGGACTTTCTTTAAATGATTTGAAATCTGATTTTAATAGAACCATAGAAGATGTTGTAATTGATTTAATAGGAACAACAGATATTATTTTAATCGATGCATCAGCAGGACTCGGAGAAGAAGCAAAATATGCAATAGAAGCAGGAGATGAAGTAATAGTTGTTACAAACCCGGAGCTTCCAGCAGTAACCGATGCATTAAAAGCAGTTGAAATATGCAGAAGAGTTGGAAAACAGCCAATTGGAATTATAATAAACAAATGCTCAAACGCAAAATATGAATTAAAACCCGAAAGCATATCCTCATTTTTAGACCTGCCGATTTTAGGCTGTGTTCCAGAAGATGTTTCAATTAGAAAATCACTCAATTTATACACACCAGCAGTAATCAGTTATCCAGAATCAAAAGCAGCAAAAGAATTCAAGAATATTGCAGCAAAATTAGCAGGAATAGACATTTCAGATTCAAAATTGAGTTTTCTTCACAAAATAACAGCCCTTCTTGGCGGTTTTAAAACTAAGTAAACTATTAATTCTTTTATCTATTATTAAATCCTATGAAAATAGTAATTTCCCTCGGAGGAACATTAATCTCTCCCGCATATGATAAAATTGATGTTGATTTCCTGAAAAAATTTACAGAAATCCTTCTTTCCTATGATAATGATTATATTATTATCTGCGGAGGAGGATACACATCAAGATTATATACAGAAACCTGCAAAAAAGAAAAAATTGAAAAAAAAATAATTGATACAATAGGAGTTAATATCACTCTAATGCATGCAATGTTCTTGTCGCAGTTATTCAAAGGAATGGCAGAATATATCTACGGCAGTCCTGTCCATATTCTTTCAAAATTTTCAAATAAAAGAATAATAATAACAGGAGGATACTTAACAGGAACTAACACAGATGTAGACTCGGCAAACATAGCATCTGAAATGAATGCTGAACTTTTAATAAACCTGACAACAATGCACCACATTCACGATAAAAACCCAGAGGAATATAGTGATGCAGTTCCAATACAAAGCATGACATGGAATCAATTAATGGAAATAATAAAGAAAAACAAAAATTCAGTAAATTACCGTCCTTTCCACCTAAAAGCAGTAGAAATCTGCAGTCATAAAGGAATCAAGATGGCATACTTAAGAGGACTAGAAAATCTAAAAAAAGTGTTGGAAGGAGAAAGATTTTCAGGAACTTTGGTTTTTTGAGATACATTTAAAAATTTATCTAATCATATATTCTATATGAAAACAGACGAATTTATAAGAGAAATTAACATTTCATCAATGTATAAATTAATACTTATGGGTAAAAATTTAACCTTTTTATTAGAAAATCCGAATATAATAAATAATTTTATTCCAGAAACAAAAAATTCAATTGATAATATTATAGAAGATATGGGATTTCATTTAGAAAAAGGGGATAATTCTTCCATTGAGAATACACTCTCCCCTATTTCAGAAACAATGAATGATTTTTATAATTTAATAAACACCTTAACTTTAAGAGTATCAGAAAGTACAGAACGTAAAAGAGAAATTTATCCAGACGGAATAAGAAACTGTCTTTTGCCCATTTTTAATGAAGAATTATTTAATTTTTTTAAATCTTACAGCCAAACATTAACACAAGGCATTAATTATCTAAAAATTTTAGAAAATAAATTATCTCTTCAGGAAGCAGCATCAGATTTTGTAATTGCTGAAAAAGAAATGAATTCAAATCCAATAAATGAACAAAAAGAAAGACCTCCAACATTAGAACAATTATATGAAAAACATCCAGACATGAGAAAAGTTCCAGAAAATTTAGTACAGAATATATCAAAACTTAGAGAAATTCTGATTTTTCACAGATATGTTTCAAATTTTATGATTCCAAGATATTAAATCACTTTCTCAAGTAATTTTTTGCTTTCTATAGCGCCAATAACATCATCAAAAAGTTCTATCTGTATGGCGCCAAAGTAGAATTCTTTTAATCTCTTTACAATTCTAATCCAATTTACTTTCCCCTGAGAAAGAGGAAGATGTTCATCTTCAGTTAAATTGCAGTCATTTATGTGCACATTAAATATCTTCTTTTTAATTTTTAAGAAATTATCAGTTTCTCCGGAAAGTTCAGAATGAGAGATATCAAAAGTCATGCCAAGGTATTTTGAATTAAAATTCTTAAAAATCTGAAGAAAAGAATCAGCAGTAGAAAGCAGAGTTCCCGGAACATTTTCATAGGCAATTTTAATCTTTAATCTTTCAGCAGTCTCAACTAATTTTCTAGTCTGATTCTCAAATTCAGAAATTAAAATTCCTTTTTCATACAAATAAAGAGAAGGAACTCCCGAGTGTATAGTAACGCATTTTGCACCAATCTCCTCAGCTTTTTTTATTGAGTTTATTATCTCATCTAAGCTGGCTTTTCTAAGTAAAGGCATTTGTCCAAGTAAAGTTGAATCAACAAGAGGAGCATGAACATAAATATCCATCTTAGATTCTTTAAGCAAATCCATTATTTTTTTATTAATCTGTTTATAGTACGCATGAGGCCAGAAAGCCCCTATTTCAAAACTAAGAAAGCCGTATTTTTTTGCTCTTGAAATTGATTCAATTACATCTTCTGACAAAGCAATAGAAGATACTCCGATTTTCATATACTAACTATACTCTTTTGTGTTTATATTCTTATCACACATCTTAAAAACTCTTTGTGTATTTTTTAATTATAATGGAAGGAAAATATAGGCATTTATTTGAAAAAAAAGAGGAGTACATAGAAAGAACAAAAAAATTAATGGGTGATGAACTGGAAATTTTCCTAGAATACATGTCAAGAAGAATTCCCGACACAATAAGGACTAACACAATAAAAATATCTCCAAAAAGATTAAAAGAAAAACTTGAAAAAAGAGGCGTAATTCTAAAACAGGAAAATTTTTACACATCAGCATTTACAATTCTAGAAAAAAATAATATAACTCTTGGAAACACGCCGGAACATTTCTTAGGTTACTTCTATTCTCAGGAACTGGTAAGTATGCTTCCAGCATTAGTTCTCTCTCCAAAAAAAGGAGAAACAATACTTGACTTATGTGCAGCACCCGGCTCAAAAACAACACAGCTCTCTCAATTAATGGAAAATACAGGTATAATTGTTGCAAATGATGTTAAAAAAGACAGGATAAAAGCTCTTGCTTCAAACTGCCAGAAGTGCGGTTGTATAAATGTAATGGTTACGCTAAAAAACGGAAAATATTTTGAAAATTTAAATACAAAATTTGACAGAGTATTACTAGACGCCCCTTGTTCTGGAGAAACAATGTTTAGAAAATCATGGAAATATTTAAAAGACTGGCGTCTTTCGACAGTTTTTGAATCTAGTTCACTCCAAAAAAGACTGATACTCTCAGCATACAACTGCTTAAAACCAGGAGGTAGAATGGTTTATTCAACCTGCACTTTATCAAAAGAAGAAAATGAGGATGTAGTATCTCATCTTTTAGAAAAAACAAATGCAGAGATAAAAGAAATTAAAATTGAAAATCTAAAAACAAGAGAAGGGATTCCAGATAAAAATGAAGAACTAAAAAAATGTATAAGAGTTTATCCTCAGGATAATGATACAGGAACCTTCTTTCTTTCACTAATAGAGAGGCCCATAGAATGAAAAAATTAGATAATGTAGAAGTAAAAGAAATGATAGAAAAAATCCAGAATCAATTTTCAGCAAAAATAGATTTTACAGGTTATGTTCTCTACGAAACCGATAAAGGTAAATTATACTTATGCACAAGTGAATTTGAATCAATTGAAAAAGAATTAAGAGCAAACACAACAAGTTTTGGGATATATTTTGCATCTATAGATGAAAAAGGCAGTATTAGACTTTCTATAGAAGGCTCTCAGATAATCTTTCCGCACACAAAACACAACATTTTTTATGCAAATGAAAAACAAGTAGAAAAATGGATTCGCGGATTTGAAATAGAAAACCTAGAGGGAAAAACAGAATTAACCCCTAATTTTGTATTAATAGCAGATAAAGAAGGTGATTGTTTCGGTTGCGGTAAATTTACAGGCTCAAAAATACTAAATTTTGTAAAAAAGACAAGAAGAGTCCTTAATTTAAAAGAACCTTAAATTGCTGTTTTTGCACCAATCGTTAAGATTATAAATACTTCACATTTCTAAAAAACAAGATGAGTGAAGAAGAAAGCAAATTGGCAGTTCCTTTAGACAAATTCTTAGCAGCAGGAGTATATGTAGGACTGAAATATAGAACAAAATTCTTGAAAGATTACATATACAAAATACGTCCAGACGGACTCGCAGTATTAAATATTCAGAAAATATCAAAAAGACTTGAAATTTTGTCAAAATTCCTTTCAACATTCGAACCTAAAGATATTTTAGTTGTATGCAGAAGAGACAGCGGATGGGGGGCAGTAGCAGAATTTTGTAAGGTTACTGGCGCCAAATCTTGTATTGGAAGATATTTGTCAGGAACAATGACAAACAGCAATTATACAGAATTTTTTGAGCCCAAAATTGTCTTTGTCTGCGATCCATGGGTTGACAGAAATGCAATAAAAGATGCCATTTTAATAAATATCCCTGTGGTCGGACTTGTAGACACAAACAACACAACAAATAATATTGATTTAGTTCTTCCTTGCAATAATAAAGGGAAAAAATCATTGTCACTTATATTCTGTGCAATTGCAAAAGAAATTCTTAAACTAAGAGGACAGGATCCTGAACTTGCAGATATTGAAAACTTCTCAAAATCAGTAAAAGGAACTAAAAAATTAAGAACAGAAGATAAAGAAGAAAGTTTTGAGCCGAGAAAAAGAAGAACAGCATTTTCAAGAAAACCTGCTTCAAGAGATAGAGAGAAATCCCGCTGATTATGAGAGATTCTTTTTTTGCAGGAAAATTCTATCCGGAAAAAAAAGAAGAACTTCTAGAACTTTTAAAATCCCTATTTTCTAAAACAAAAAAAATAAATAAAAAAATAATAGCAGGAATCTCCCCTCACGCAGGAATAATCTACTCCGGCAGGGCTTCAGCAGAATTATACTCTAATCTAAAATTTAAAAAAAATCTAACTTTTGTAATAATAGGCCCAAATCATACAGGAGCAGGAAAAAAAATATCAGCAAGTCAAGAAGACTGGAAAACTCCTCTAGGAGTAATAAAAAATAATTCAGAAATAATAAAAAAACTAAATCTTCCTGTTGATGAGTCTGCTCATAAATTTGAACATTCAATAGAAGTCCAGTTTCCTTTTCTTCAATATAAATTAAAGGAAATCCAGGCAGTAGAAATCTGTGTCTCTTCATTGTCTTTTGAAGAATGCAGGGAACTAGCAGAAAAATTATCAGAATTAAAAAATATCTTTTTAATAGCAAGTTCAGATTTGACTCATTACGGCGCTGATTTTGATTTTATTCCATTTGAAAAAAACATAAAAGAAAACTTGGAACTTCTTGATAAAAAAGCAATTTCTTTCATAGAAAAATTATCTGCAGAAAATTTTTACAACTTTGCAAAAGACAGCACAACAATCTGCGGTTTTATTCCAATAACAATAGCAATTATCTATGCACAAATAAAAAAAGCAAAAAAAGCAGAAGTTCTTCTAAATTATAGTTCAGGCGATGTAACAGGAGATTACAATCATTGCGTGGATTATGCTTCTATAATTTTTGTTTAAGTTGAGTTTCAAGAACTTTCATTTTTTCTCTCTCAAAAGAAAGCATAGAATTTGCCTTTCTGCACAAAAATTCAAAAAATTCCCGGTTTATTTTTTTATTTAGAGGAACTTCAATTTTCTCGCTTGAACTTATTTCAACAATAAACGCCTTCTTGTCAGAAATAAGTCCGCTTCTTTTCCAGCCAAGTCCTCTTGCTATTTTAAGAATATCAACAGCACTTTCATAATCAAAACAGGCAATATGAAGAATCATCCCTTCAAACCTGAAAACAGAACCCTCTTTAATTTTATCAAAAATTTCTCCGAAATTCCCTATTCTCTTATGGCTTTTCAAAATAAATTTAGTTTCACCTTTTTTACTGGATGACATCAAGACAATTCTTCCAGCACAAGAAGAAGTGCTAAAATATCTCTCTTTTGAATTTATAACATTCAAGATAGGTAAAATCTCTAAATCAGCTCCTTCTCTTCCCAGCTTCTCAATCTGCATTTTTTTCTTTTGTATAAATTCTATCATTTAAAATCACTTTAACAATACAATGTGCAGGAATAAAAACATCTTCTTTCAAGTAAAACACTCTCATCTAATCCTCTAAATACTCTTTAATCTTTTTGAAAGGAAAAAATATAAACTCCTTTCCCAGTTAATTGCAAAAAAACACACTTCAAAAAACTTTTTAACAAACCGACATATACAAAAATCAATGCCAAGAAAAGAAGTAATGGATGTCTACAACAAAATAGCAGAAGATTGGGATAAAAAAAGGAAAGAACCTTATTTTGAAATTAAAAAAGCTCTCTTAACAAATACTTTCGATTCTCCCTGTCTGGATATCGGATGCGGAAGCGGAAGATACTCTGCTCTTCTGCCAAGCAGTACAATTTCTCTTGATATAAGTATAGAAATGTTAAAAATCCTAAAAAACAAGTACCCCCAAGCAAAAGTAATTCAGGCAGATGCTTGTTTTCTGCCTTTTAAAAATGATGTTTTTGGTTCAGTAGTATCTTTTGCAACAATCCATCACTTAAACCGCGAAGAACAGGAAAGAGCACTCTATGAAATAAGAGGAATATTAAAAGAAAAAGGAAAATCTTTTATTTCTGTCTGGAAAAAATACCAAAAAAAATTCTTTTTAGAGGCTATTTTGAGATTATTAAATCCAAATGAAGACAAAGATTATTTTCTAATTCCCTGGGGTTCTTACAAACGTCCATATTATCTTTTTACAAAATCCAGATTAAAAAAAATAACTAATATAAAAGGACTAAAAACAGAAAAATTATGGCAGGACTCAATGAATTTCTTTATAATTTCAAAGAAAGAAGAAATTAATTTATAACCTTCTTTTAAAAAACAATAAAATCCAGAATAAATAGGAAAATACTTCTAATATTCAAAAACCAAATTTTTAATAAATAGCATTTTTTTATTCTTTACTAATGACAATCCAAGTTTTTACAATAGGCGGTTATGAAGAAGTAGGAAAAAATATGACAGCTGTTAGAATTGATGGAGAAATAGTAATTCTCGATTTAGGCTGGCACTTGGAAAAAGTTCTCTCAGAATTTGGTGAATATGACCCAAGAACAATATCAACAAAAAATATGATAGAAATCGGTGCTTTTCCCGATGACTCTATAATTCATGAATACAAAGACGAAGTAAAAGCAATTGTTCTTTCCCACGCACATTTAGATCATGTTGCAGCAGTTCCAAAAATGGCTCCTTTTTACAAAAAAGCACTAGTAATCGGAACCCCCTTTACAATAGAAGTAGTAAAAAAACTGATAAAAGATGAAGCAATTCCATTTAAAAACAAACTGATAATTCTTAATGCTAATTCATCAATGAAAATATCAAAAAATATAGAAATTGAATTTATTTATGTAACTCACTCAACACCTCAGTCAGTAATGATTGCAGTCCACACAAAATATGGTATTATTCTTTTTACAGGCGACTTCAAATTTGATAATTTTCCAGTAATCGGGCAGAAAACAAACATGGCAAGATTAAAGGCAGTTGCAAAAAAAGGTGTTCTCCTTCTGATAGTTGAATCAACAAGAGTTGATGAAGAAAGCAAGACTTTCTCAGAAAGTGTCTTTAATGCAATGTTCAAAGATGTTCTGTTATCAGACAATAAGGATAACTTGATTGTAGCAACAACATTCTCTTCTCATATATCCAGAATAAAAACAATTGTTGAATATGGTACTGCTATGGGCAGGACTGTAGTAATAATGGGGCATTCAATGAAAAATTACATAAGTGCAGCAGAAACAGTAGGTATAGTAAAAATCTCAGACAAAGTAAGAATCTGCCATAATAAAGCAGAAATCAACAAAACTCTAAAAGCAATTGCAAAGGATAGGAGTAAATATCTAATACTGTGTACAGGACATCAGGGTGAACCTGATTCAGTACTTGACCGGATAAGCAAAAAAGAATTTGATTTTACTTTCCAAAAAGATGACCAGATAATTTTCTGTTGCTGTGTAATTCCTGCACCGGTAAATATAGCCCAAAGAATGGAGCTTGAAAAAAGATTAAAATATTTCCAAGTCCGTTTATTCAAGGACATTCACGTTCATGGACATGCATCAATGCAGGACATTCACGATTTAATTAAGATGATTTCTCCAAAATATATAATTCCTAATCATGGAAACATCTCTAAAATTGCATCATCAGTTGAACTTGCAAGAAAATTCGGCTATTCTCTTGGAAAGAATATTTTTATGATGCAGGATGGGAGTATGGTTGAATTAAAAACAGGCGATTGATTTGTTTGAAGATGATTTAATAAGAAAGTACGCTCTAAAGAATGCATTTGATTATAACGGCAAAGCAAGTGCAAGTGCTGTAATTTCAAAAGTATTGCAGGAACACCCTGAATTAAAACCAATTATAAAAGAGTTAATGAACACAGCAAAAACAATTATTGATGAAGTAAATAGATTATCAAAAGATAAACAGATACAAGAACTTCAAAAGTCAGCCCCTGAATTAATGATAAAACAAAAAAAAGAAGAGAACAAGGAGCTCCCAGAACTTCCCAATGTAAAAGGAAAAGTAATAATGCGTATGGCTCCAAATCCAAATGCACCTCCTCATCTTGGAAATGCAAGAATGATTATTTTGAATGATTACTACATAAAAAGATACAAAGGAAAATTAATCTTAAAATTTGACGATACAGACCCAAAAAATGAAGCAAAGCGTCCAAGAAAAGAAATGTATAAAATGTTTGAAAATGATTTAAATTGGCTTGGTGTAGAGTATCATTATAAATTTTGTGCATCAGAAAGATTAGAAAGATACTATGAAATTTTTGAAAAATTACTTTCCTTAGAAAAAGCATACATCTGCACCTGTGATTCAGAAGAGTGGAAAAAAATGAAAGCAGAAGGAATACCCTGCAAATGCAGAGACTTAAAAAAAACAGAACAGGAAAAAAGATGGAAAAATATGCTCTCCGGAAAATACAAGCAGGGAACAGCAGTTGCCAGAATAAAAACAGATATAAAATATAAAGATCCGGCAGAAAGAGATTTTGCAGCATTCAGAGTAATAGAAAAGCCGGAACATCCATTAGTTGGCAATAAATTCCTAGTTTGGCCTATGATGGACATGGGCAATGCCGTAGATGACCATGATAATGAAGTAACTCATATTCTAAGAGGAATGGAACTGGTAATCAGCGAAAAAAGACAGAAATGGATTTACAAATATCTAGGCTGGACTTATCCAAATTCAATGACTTTTGGAAAGCTTTCAATAGAAGGAAGCGGAACAATGAGCAAGTCAAAAATGGTAAAAGGAGTACTCTCTGGAGAATTTACAGGATGGGATGATGTTAGGTTTGCATCATTATTATCTCTAAGAAGAAGAGGATTTCTGCCGGAAGCTGTAAGAGAATTTATTTTGAGTTGTAGAATGACAGGAAATGATTCCAAAGTAAGCTTTTCAAAATTAGAATCAATAAACAGGAAAATCCTTGATGAAAAAGCAGACAGGTATTACTTTGTAGAAGAGCCAAGAGAACTTATAGTTGAAAAAATAGAAAAAGAAATAGAAAAAAAAATTTTCCGCCATCCAACATTCCATGATAGAGGTGTTAGAATCTTTAACATAAGCAAAGGAACAGAAAAATTCTACATTTCAAATTCAGATTTTTCAAGTTTAGAAAGAGGAGAGTTAATTACATTAAAAGATTTGTTCAACATAGATATATCAGAAATCAACGAAAAAGCATATTCAGAGTATTCTAAAAATCAGAAAATTACAAAAGAAACGAAAAAAATCCAGTTTGTAAAAAAAGAAGATTATGTAAATGCAGATATATTAATGCCGGATAACAGCACAAAAAAAGGCTTTTGTGAACCAGAAATTCTCAATCTTGAAATTGGAAAAGTAATCCAATTTGAGAGATTTGGATTCTGCAGATTAGAAAAAAAATCCAAAAAATCCTGTTCTCTTGTCTACGTTCATTCCTAAACAGAAACCTTTAAATACCTTTTACAAATTTAGTCTTTT
>CAZVOT010000019.1:8107-13756 GCA_964628775.1 Candidatus Woesearchaeota archaeon | reverse complement strand
TGAAGTTTAAAATAATATTATCTAATTTTTCAGAAAATTTAGAAACAAAACTGCCGATTCCAAACTGAGGATAATAAAATCTGCTGATAAATGTTCTTGGATTTTTTCCAATTCCAAGAATTCTCTTAAATATATTTTTTACATTAAGCCCGTCAACTCTCTGATTCCCCCAATCATAACTTATAGTAGAACAGGGAACTCCCCATATTTTTTCATTATACATCCCGAAATACAAATTAAACAAAGTCCGCCCGAATCTGCCAACCCCCAGTCTTCTAAGCTTGTCCTTTTCCAGCCGAAAATCTTGTTCTTTATTTTTTGTATAATAAAATCATAAATTATTTTCAAAATAATTGTTTTCTTTTCTCTAAGAAGCGCTTCAATTTTTGGAGGATAAGGTATAAATCCTCTGCTAGAATAAATCCTGCTTATTCTCTCTCTTTCAAGAACTTCGTCTTTCATTAAATCCAAAAATAATTTTTCTGTCTCGCTGTCATTAGTATGAAATCTATGGAGCCCAAAGTCCAGAATAAAATCTTTGTATTTTATGCTCCCAGCAAGTCCGCCAAGAACATTATCCCGTTCAAGTAGAACAGTATCAAATTTCTTTTTTTTAGCATATTAACTGGCAGAAATTCCAGCAAGCCCTCCTCCAAGAACAGCAATTTTCACACAATATTAACTGAGGTTCAAGTTAAAAATTTAACTTAGTCTGTTTATTATCTTCAATTTTAGCAGCTTCAAGTATATTTTTAACAGAAGGGAGTATCTGATTTTTTAAATAATATTGTGAATCATATTTTTTTCCTTTCTGAGTAACATCAGCAAGAATAAAAGCCCGCTCAGAAATCTTCCCCTTTCCTTCGCACACAACATATTCAACAAGCGAACCCACAGAAAAAGAATATCCTTCTTTCTCTGCTTTTTTTACAGCAGAAACATGCGGACTTATTATTTTGTATTCAGAAATTTCTTTTTTAAGCTGGGTATAAATAGCAGTTTCACTAACAGGAATCTCATGCTTCTCTAATTTGAGAGAAACATCCTCAATTATTTTTGCAGCTTTTTTGGGCGAGTTATCAAGCAGTAGCGCAGACAAAACCTTTTCCTGTGTCTCCCTCGCAATCCCGCATGAGTCCCTTCTGATTGCCTCAAAACCCTTGATTATTATTTTTTTGTTCTCATCAATAAGAGCATACTTCTTCTTTGCACCTCCCTTTAATTCATCTCTTTTTGAAACAAAAATTCCTCTAGGATAAAATCCTTCAATTTCAAGCTCCATTGCCTCAGGAAGTTTTTTATTAATCTTTCTAACAAAATCCAAAACATATTTTTTTGGAGCAGAAATCATAATAGAATCAGTATCCCCGTATATAACAAAAAGTCCTTCTTTTTTTGCAGATTCAATAGTG
Organism: Candidatus Woesearchaeota archaeon; assembly: GCA_964628775.1. Classification (GTDB taxonomy): domain Archaea; phylum Nanobdellota; class Nanobdellia; order CAZVOT01; family CAZVOT01; genus CAZVOT01. Next base: position 12,344 of record CAZVOT010000019.1, on the reverse strand, counting down.
CTCATTATATGCTCTCTTCCAATTCTGGTAATTTCCTTTGCAGATTCAATAGAATACCACCTGGAACCCGGAAAACCCAAATAACCATATATAGAATTTGCAGTTCTTTTAATAACAGTCTGTCTGGCATCAAGTATAATTCTCTCTTCTCCGTAGGATTTTTTCATCTTTTCTTTAATAGCTCTCCTGTCATCAACAAGTTTTTTTATTAAGACAGGAATAAATCCTCTAACTTTTTGATTAAACTTTATGGTTTTTCCCTTTACAATTAAAGTATCAGGAGAAATATTGTAAGCAATTGCAATAGAAGGATACAAACTCTTAAAATCAGCAACAGAAATATTTTCATAAATTCCAGGCTCCGGCTTATATACAAATCCCCCAGAATAAGTATTAGTTCTCCTCCCGATAATTTCTTTGTAATCCGGTCTGTTTGGAGCAATTTCATTAAAATCATCTAAATTATTTAATAAAAATGATTCAACATAATAAGAATATCCTGCTCTTGTGATTGAAAATAAATCTCTATTAATCAAATCAGCAAGTTCAAAAATCATATCTTTAAGTTTTTCAAATAAAAGATAAACAAGTTCAGAATCAACAAGGCAGTACTCCATATATTTTTCAAGATTCCTGCTTTCTCTCCAATCTTTCTCAAAAACCTTCCAGTCAATCTGGACTTTGCCCCTTCCAAGAAGCTCAAGTGAAACATCATTCAATTTAAGAGTCTCGGTTTTTAATTGTTCAGAAACAGATTTCTGTATAAAAGAATACATATCAATATGTTCAATCCCCTTTATTTTAACAGAAGCAAAATTTTTTTTAATAGTAGAATAAAGTCCTGTAGAGTCAAGTCCAATATCAATTTTTACTTTATTAATTTCAGCTCTTTTTTTCAAATAAGGAAAATCAAATCTGTCGCCGTTGTAAGAAAGTAGAATATCTGGTTTTTCTTCTTTTATAAACAAAACAAATTTTTCAAGAAGTTCTTTCTCGTCTTTAGCAAAAACAGCATTCTTTGCTTTTTTTAGCGAAAAAACCTTTTTTATATTCTTGCCGTAAAAAGAGATTATACTTATCCTGTCCTCAAGTGAAGAAGGACTGCCAGCGAAGTTTTCAACTTCAATATCAAAAGCAATAACTTTAGGGGAATATTTTTTTGTTTTAACAGGAGTTATTTCAAGAAGGTTATCTCCTCCATATTCAATTAAAAAATTATTATAAAAAGAGATTTTTTTGTCAATTAAATATCTCGTTGTAAAACTTATATCCCTCTCAAGTTTTCTTATATACCCCTTTATTTTCTTAACTTCATCCTTGACATCATTTAAAAAATTAGGTGAACCCAGAGTTATTTTTACAGCATAAACTTCTTCGCCCAGAAACTTCTTTTTCTCTTCCCCGCACTTTATTATAAATTTTTTTATTTTTTCATCAGAATATAGAGTTTTTAAAGCAGATTTTATCTGCCTCTTCTCAAAAACAACATAAAAGTACCAAAAGAAATTCCTGTCAAAAAAAACCCTTTTTTTGCCTTCAGAATCAGCAGCAATTAGACGCATTACTCTTCTGCCCTCTTCTTCAACAGAATCAATAAACAAAGGGAAAAACTCTGCTTTCATAGCAAAAAAAATCCATTTATAAACTTTAAACTTTTCTCTAAAATTTGAAATGAGAACAATAAATTCAATAGAACTAAGAGCACTTCTAAGTGAAATAACAAAGAGGATATCCGACAGTAAAGTCTCAAAAATATACCACCCAAGCCACGACGAGATTTTTTTGGAATTCCACAAATCAGGAGAAAATATCCCTCTTACAATGATTCTAGGAAAAGCCCTTTATATAACAAAATACAAAAAAGATATGCCAAAAGCCCCGTCTCACTTCTGTATGTTTTTAAGAAAATACTTGATTAATTCCAGATTAGAATCAGTATCTCAAATAGGCAGTGAAAGAATTATTGAATTCGTTTTTCAAAAAGAAAAAAAATACCGCTTGATAATTGAACTTTTCTCAAGAGGAAATGCAGTTCTATGTGAAGAGGATTATACAATAATAATCCCTCTTAATGTCTTGAAGTTTGAAAGCAGGCAGATAATCTACAAAGAAAAGTACAAACTCCCGCCAAGTGTCGGCGAAAATCCTTTCCTATTAAAAAAAGAAGACCTTGAAAGAGTACTATCTCAAACAGAAAAATCTGATGTAGTCAGATGTATTGCTTCAGATCTTACAATTGGAAGTATGTATGCAGAAGAAATTCTATTTAGAGCCGGAGTAAAAAAAGAAACAGAAGTTAAAGAATTAAAAAAATCAGAAATAGAAAAAATCTACAAAGAGCTGATAAAAATAATCGGAGAGATAGCAGAAAGCAAAGTTTCACCTGAAGTTGTTTTCCTTGATAACGAATTATTTGATTTTGCTCCTTTCAAAATAAAAGCACATGAGTATTTAGATACAAGAGAATTTGATTCAATGAATGAATGCCTCGATTTTATCTACACTGGATGGCAGGAAGAACAAAAAAAACAGCAGAAAATAAAAATCTATGAAGAAAAATTAAAAGAACTTACTTCCCGTCTTGGACTTCAAAAGAAATTAATGTTAAGTGCACAAGAGGACATAGAAAAATACAGAAAAAAAGGAAATCTTGTTATGAATAATTTTTCTACAATAGAACCCATAATAGAAAAAATCCTGAATGAAAGAAAAAAAGGCGTATCATGGGAAAAAATAAAATCCATTCTATCAGCAGAAAAACAAAAAGGTGTTCCAGAAGCTCTTATGATAAAAGAAATAAAAGAAAATGAAGGAATCATTCTCTTTGATTTAAACGAAGAATTTGAATTAGATTTTACAAAGTCCCTGACAGGACTTGCAGACAGATTTTATTCAGAGTCAAAAAAACTAAAGAGAAAAACAGAATCAGCAGAATCAGCAAGAAAAGAAACTGAAAATAGAATACAAGACTTAGAATCAAAAAAAGAAAGCTTAATTGAAGTAGAATCCTCCAAAGAAATAGAAAATAAAAAGAAAGAATGGTTCCAGAAATTTTCTTATTTTTTCACATCAAAAGGAAACCTCTTTATAGCAGGTAAATCAGCAGTAGAAAACGAAATTCTGATAAAAAAATACATAGAATCAACAGACATAGTTTTTCACGCAGATATTTATGGTTCGCCGTTTGGAATATTAAAAAATGGAAAAAAAGCAGATGAAAAAGAACTGAATGAATGTGCTGTTTTCATTGCATCACACTCAAGAGCCTGGCGCCAAAACATACCAGTAGATGTTTATTATGTTGAAAAAGAGCAGGTTTCAAAAACAGCGCCTTCAGGAGAGTACCTGGGCTATGGTTCATTTACAATTTCAGGCAAAAAAAATTATATAAGAAATGTAAGTCCATCTTTGGCATTTGCAGTAAAAGACACCGAAATCATTTCAGCCCCATTATCCGCAGTAGAGAAGCACTCAGATAATTTTTTTATTATTCTTCCAGGAGAAGAAAAAACCTCAGATATAGCAAAAGAACTTATAAAAAAACTGAACTCAAAATCAAAAGTAGATGATGTAGTCAGAATGATTCCTTCCGGCGGAAGCAAGATATCAAAGAAATAATTTTTGAATAAAAGAAAACCAACACTTTTAATTTTTGTGCGGGAAAATCCAAAATCTTTTTGACAAATCCTAAAGCCACTTAGCAGAAAAAAGAGAATCAATCTCACCAGCAAATAAACAAAACCATTATAAAATATTCCATTTTCAAATTATTTATGCCAACAAAAGAAGAAATCCTGAAAAAATGCAGATTAGTAGAGGACCCTCACACAGGAATCAACATTGTGGATATGGGTTTGATTGAAGACATAGAAATAAAAAAAGACGAAGTAAAAATAAAATTCAAGCCGACAAGCCCATACTGTCCGATGGTAGGAGTAATGAAAGAAGGCATAATGAAAAATGTCTCAAAAATTGCCAAAACCGTTTCAGTTGAAGTTGTATTCTAATAGATGTTAAAAAATACTTTGTATTCTTTGCACACACAAGAAAATCTTTCAGATTTTCTGTACATAAAATCATAAAAGGATTTTATTGTAAAATTGTTCCAATTTTGTTGGTTTGAACAATGCGAAACTAAAAGACGTTTCTTGTGTTCAAAAATCAATGGGGTATAAAATGATTTTTGAACCTGAATATTACTTCAAACCCTGAAAGAAAATATGCAGAACTCAGGTGC
>CAZVOT010000019.1:7703-8007 GCA_964628775.1 Candidatus Woesearchaeota archaeon | reverse complement strand
TTTTTGTTGGTTTGAACCTGAATATTACTTCAAACCCTGAAAGAAAATATGCAGAACTCAGGTGCACAGAAGTTCCTTCTGGCACACAAAAACACAAAGTTATGTTTTGTTTTTGTTGGTTTGAACCTGAATATTACTTCAAACCCTGAAAGAAAATATGCAGAGGGCAGGGTTTGAACCTGCGTAGGCACTAAGCCAATAGGTATCTCATACTGCTTTTTAGCATTTTAACTTGAGCCTATCACCTTTGGCCGCTCGGTCACCTCTGCATTTCGAAGACAAGTCCAAAACAAAAACTTATTTC
>CAZVOT010000019.1:3533-7603 GCA_964628775.1 Candidatus Woesearchaeota archaeon | reverse complement strand
TTTTTGGTGCAGCTTTTTCTTTTTAAGAAAAAGATGCTCGTTGTCACCTCTGCATTTCGAAGACAAGTCCAAAACAAAAACTTATTTCTTTTTGGTGCAGCTTTTTCTTTTTAAGAAAAAGATGCTCGTTGTCACCTCTGCATCCACGAAATAATTCAGGACACATTTGTATTCTTTTATTAAATATACTTCTATATAATATAAAAGAGAGTAGCATATTTTTAATTATTTTGTTTATATATTTATTCAAATACCCAAGAAAAATAAAAAAACAGATTTTAATTACTCATAAGGTTCTAAAAAAACTCTTTCAATGTCTCTAGTCAAAGAGTCAACTCTTCTCATATTCTTTTCAGCTTCCCTTATTTTATTTGTCTCTCCATCTTCAATCTTGTCAAGCTGATGGATTGACTCAATGATATCATTTAAAACAGCCCTCATCTCCCCAAGTTCTTTCTTGACTTCTTTGTAGTCCTTTACTTTTATGAATTTAGACGGCCTGGCTTCAGGAATCTTTTCTTTTCTTTCCATCCTTTCAATATTCCTTCTCTCAACCCCCCTTATTCTTTTTATTCCAATGTCTTCTGTTGTCTCTACTTTTTTATTATCTGTGCCAAATTGAGGGATGGGTTTTGGAGAAGGAAAATTTATTTTTTCAGCATCAATCTTTTTTAAAGGAACAGCAGGTTTTTTTTCCAAAGTGTCCTGGGGCAGTTCTTCCATCATCTCTGCAGGCGATTCCCCTTTAACAAAAGGAGGCAAGTCTTCTTCAATATCCATATCAAAGGAAGGTGTCTGCGGTTTTTTTACCTCAGGTTTTTTAGGAGAAAAATCCGGAAAATCATTCCCTACACTTGCTTTCTGAGGAATTGGAAACTCTTCAGCAGTTGGAACTTTTGAAGGCAGAGGTGGGATTCCAGGCTCCTCTTCCAAAGGCCCAAAATCAAAGTTAAATTGTTCTTCTTTTACTTTCTTTTTTGAAAATGAATCAAATAAACCCATATTTAAATATAAAAAATTCCCGTATTTAAAATTTTACAAAGCACATAAGAGAACATCTTAAAAATTTTTTCAGAGTCAAAGTACTATGAGGTTTGCAGTTTTAATGTTTTTTTTATTTCTTTTATCTGTTTCAACAGGAGCATACATAGATTCATCAATAACCCCTCACACAGGAGACAGCAGTACAGAAATTAAAGTTGATTATACTTTCTCTAAATTCTATGGAACAGGTTATCTTAGATTCTACGCAATAAAATGCAGTATATCCGACTCAATTGATTGTTCTTTCTCAAAAAACAGCGGAAAGTATTTATTAAAAGAAAAGAACAACTTTGATTTTTCAAATGGAACAGAAAAAATTTTTTTATCAAATTTAGATTCAGATTTATACAGAATCTGTCTAAAAGCACACAATCACACAAAATATGCAGAAGACTGCGACTCAAAAAAATATTTTCAATTAAAAAATGAGAATCAGATAATAATTAACGAGCCGGACATCATTCTTGTTGTATCACAAATAACAGCAAATGAAACAGAAGCAGTTTTCACAATCAGTTTATCAAATCCATCAAGCATAGAAAAAGAAGTACTCCTCTACTCTTTTTTATTTAAAACAACAAATAACACAGCAATATTCTTATCAGAAAACTTGACAGAAAACCAAAAAATAATAGTTTTACCTGCTTTTTCAAGCATTAATTTAACTCTTAAAAATGAAATAATAAACGAAACAGAATTCTCTGCAAATATGAAATACTCCTTTGATGAAAAGGAACGTTCATTAATACTTCCAATTTCAATAACAAAAACAAGAAAACCCGATATTCTTCTTAAAAACTTTAAAGAATCTGTGAATGAATCTTCAATCTCACTTTCTTTTGATGCAGTTAATCAGGGCGAAGCAGAAGGAACAGGAGAAATTTTTTTTATTTCTCCAAATTTTACAAAATCAGAAAAAATAGAAATAAACGAAAAATCAAGTCTATTCTTCAACTTTAAATTTAATGAATCACCAATAACTTTTTTATTTTCTTCAGCAAATTATTCTTTTTCAAAAATAATAAAAAATAATGAAACAAAAAAAGAAATTTCAAATCAAAGTACCCAACAAGAAATAACAATATTAACTACTCAAAAATTAATTAATAATGAAACAAAAGAAAACAAACTTAATGAAGAACAAATATCCCCGGCAGAAAATCAAATTACATCTTACACAGTAAAGAATACCTCAATGGAAAACCTTAAAATATTTGCATTATTTCCGATTTTAGCATTAATCGGACTTTATACTGCACTCAAGGTGATAAAATAAAATGGAAACAATAAAATCAAGAATGATAATAGAAACAATAGGCAGTCCAAAAGAAGCACTGACAAAAACACTAGAGAAAGTGTTAGGAATACTAAAAGAAAGAACAAAAATAACAAAAAGTAAGATCGCCGAACCTGAAAAAGCAGGAGAAACAGTTTTTTCATCTTTTTTAGAATTTGAAGCAGAAGTAGAAGATTTTGAAAAATTAATAGGGATTATTTTAGATTTTGGACCCACAAATATAGAAATCCTAAAACCAGATAAATTTGAAATAAATCAAACTAAAATTCAAAACTCTTTAAATGATTTAATCCTAAAAATAAACGAATACAGCAATAAAATAAGGTATTTTCAGACAACATCCTTCCTTTTACAAGAGAAACTAAAAGAAAAGGAAAAAACAAGTAATAAAAAGCCTACTTCAGGCAAAAAAAAGAGCAAATAACTGCTTTTTTTCTTAAAAGAAACATTAAAACAACACCAAAACTTTTAAATATTCTCAAAAATAAGAGTATTCTATCCCCCCAAGGAGGTAGGTGAATTAAAAATGAATGGATTTGCCATAAAAGCAAAAAAAGTATTAAAAAAGATGGTAGCTTTGTCTGTAGGTGCCGCAATGTTCGGTGCAACAATGGGCGGAGCAGTAGCAGCAGCAGATCTTGCAAACCTCCACAGTGCAGGAACAATCTTGTCTTCGACAGGAAAGTTGGATGCATATGTGGTAGTTGGTAAAGACGCTGATTCAGCAGATGTTGTTGGTGCAATTGATATAGCATCAGCATTTGCCCAGAAAGCACAAGGAGCAACCGGTACAGGTTCAGGCATAGCAAATATTGCCACACAAACTTATGAAGGAACAAAATCAGGAACAGACCCAGCAATTCTAGAAAATTACACAACAGCAATAAACACAGGTTTCCACAGTGGTTCAATCTCAAACTACACAAAAACAGTAAACACAGCTCTTAACTGGACAACTCTCCAACAAGCAGAAATCATTGAAGCAAATGTTATGAGAAATATGAGCTTTATAATTCCATCAGGAAAAGTAAAGTTAAGAATGAAATTACAGAAAGAAATTTCTGGCGTTTCACACGACGAAACAAATAATGCAACAGATTCAATAGGTGGTTACATTAAACTTCTTGGAACAGATTACTATATAGTAAACTGGACAACAAACCAGAATATAACCCTTGGTTCAGCAACAGAACACAAAGACCAAGCATTACCAGCAACTTTGACAACTTCAGATGGCTACACCGTAACTGCAACAGCAGGTTCATCAAGCAAAGTCATATTGCAAGTAACAAAACCAGACGGAACAAAGAGCACTCTAGTAGAAAAAGAATCTTCAGAAAGTGTAACTTTTGGAGATTTGACAGTAGTAGTAGATAGCATCTTAGGTTCAAGTTATGTATCCTTAAACCTAGTTCAGTCTAAACTTCAGTTGAAAAACAATGACAACTACCCAGATTCAAACTGGAAATTAACTCTAGAAGAAAACTCAGGTGCAGCAGAAGTAATATTGACAAGTACAAAAGACATGTCAGTACAAGCAAAAGATGAATATGTGGCAGGCCCAGGCGGAGAATTCAGAGTAGACTATATAGACTTAGGATATGTTGCAAATTCCTGGTCAAATGTATCAGTATCTGAAGGACAATCTGTAACAGTAACATTAAGTTGTTATGAAGCAGACCACACAGTTTGTTCAGGTGATGGAGCAACCCACTGGAATCTATCACAA
>CAZVOT010000019.1:0-3433 GCA_964628775.1 Candidatus Woesearchaeota archaeon | reverse complement strand
ACAACATAGCATTCGAAATAATTGGAACAAGCATTAACGTAGGAACATATGGTTCAGGTTCTGACACAGATGCACAAAAAACAAATGCATTATGGGGAGAATTCTGGATTAGAAAAGACGTAGACGGCGTATTCCAAAACGGTGTAGTAACAAAACCAGTTGGTTATGGAGTGTTACTTAATTTTGATGCATCATCAGGTGACTCAAATGATAAGTTAACAATAACAGAACCAGACGGAAATGTAATTACAATAAACTTCAACGACACAACAACAGGAATGTTGTTCAACAATGCAAAATCAAACCTTGGTGTAACAGAAAGCGGAAAGAATACAACTTACCAATCAATTGTATTCTTTAACGAAACAGCAGACACAAACAGTTACTATGATTCACAGGCAAATGCAATAACAGTACAAACATCATCAACAGACACATATAAATACAACACAACAGCAGGAACAATAACAATATTAGTTCCAGAAAAATATGTTGAGTTCGGAATCGGAAGTTATGTCTATTCAAATGCACAAGACTTGGCAGTTGGAGGAACAGGAACATTCAGTTCAACAAAAGTAAAAGTCAACTCAATAACAGGAACAACAAGCATAAACTACATAGCACCATCAGCAGATTCCAATGCAGTTGGACACCTTTCATCTGATGCAGTCCTATCAACACCAGCTAAACCATTAATCTTAGTAGGTGGCCCAGCAGCAAATCCACTTGTTGCAACAGCAGGACTTACAGTAGATGACTTCAAGGTAGATGGAGCTTACTGGAGCGGGCATGCACTTGTCAAATTATACGACAGTGTAGCAGCACTTAACAGCCAAACAGTTCTTGTAATAGCAGGTGTAGATGCAGATGACACAGTATGGGCATCAAGAATGATTGCTCAAGAAATAGTCAACAACATGGCTTCACCACTTGCAATAAACGGAACAGAAGTATGGCTTTCAACAGCAGTAACTTCAACCAGCGAAATTACAACAGCAACTAAATCATAAAGTTGATTAAACTTTGCTTTTTTCTTTTTTTTTATTTTGTTAAAAATTTATTCTTATTGTCCTGTGGCGTATTTTACTCCAAACAAAGGAGTATTTTACTCCAAAAACTATTTAAATACTATTGGTGTAAATTACACCTATGACAACAATTGAAAGACATAAAGAATTGTTAAAACAAAGTATATCTATTTTGCAGTTTTCAATAGAAAGAGGAATACTTGAAAATTCAAGAGGAATTGGTTTTGCAGTAAGTTCAGGTTCAGTTGATATTTTTTCAATATATCTTCACAAACTGGGAAAAATTTCTTCAGGCAGGATTATAGAACATAACTGGTTTAAGAAAATTAAAGAAGGACAAAAAATAGAGCCCTTATATGAAAGAGAAATAAATTTAGATTTTCCAAAAAAAGAAGAAGTATACCAATTAATGTGTGGTATTGAAGAAAAAAGAATGATTCTCGCATATGGAAATCCAAGTAAAGAAGATATAAAAATTATGATAGATTCTTTTTGGAAATTAAAAGAAATTATTGAAAAACAAATTGGTGAAAAATTATGAATGATTATATAAGTTATTCCTGTTCTTTTTTGTCTTTTTTATTTTCACATATAAACGAAGAAGAAATAAAACAGATTATTCTCTTTGGTTCAGCAGTAAGAAAAGAAATATCTAAAACAAGTGATATAGATATTCTTATAGAACCCTATCTAAAAAAAAGTATAAAAAAATTAAAAAAACAAATAGAATTATCTCTTAATCAGTTTTATAATTCAGATGTTTATCTAAAATGGAGTTTAAGAGGAATAAAAAATGAAATTCATCCCCAGGTATGCCTGCTGGATAAAGAGAGCGATTTAAAAAAGAGCATAATCAGTGGAGGGATAATTCTATACAGTTCAGTAAAAACGCCTCAAAAAGGAGAAAATTTTACTTTATTTTCCATAAAAACAATATCTGAAAAAAATAAAAGATACAGGGTTTTTAGAAAACTTTTTGGAAGAGAAGGAAAAGAAAACAAAAAAAATGGACTTGTAGAAAGATTGGGTGGAAAAAAAATTTCTCAGAGAGTTTTTTTTGTTCCATCAAAACAAACACACTCCATTTTAGAAATTCTAAAAAAAAACAAAGTAGATTATTATCTTCTTGAAATAACAGCAAATGTCTAATTAATTCTAAATAATCTTGTTCTCTCCCAGCTTCTCTGGAAAGAAATAATTTCAGCAAATGAATTATTCTCAATTATCCTCTCTTTCAAATAATCAGGATTTCCTCGTTCAGTATCATAAACCAAAATAATCATTTTCTCATCAAAAATTTTTTCAAAATCCTCAATTTTATCAGGCAGAACCACAATATCATTATCAGAAAAAGCAGAAACATAACTGTATTGTTTCGTAATTATTGTTTTACCACTAAAATTAGAATTAATATACTCAATAGTTCTAAGAATTGTAGTTCCAGCATCATAATCATTAATTATTTTTGAAAATGTAGTATAAACCCCAAAACAAAAAACAACAACAAGAACAAAAGCAATAACATTTTTTGGTATTTTAGATAAACATACTCCTCCAGCAATAATAAAAAAAGAAGAAAAAGAAACTAAGAATCTATCAACTTTATTATTCATAAAAGAAAGAAGAAAAATAGGAATCAAAACAGATAAAATCACTAATTTGTTATTAACTAAAAAAATTCCAGGAATTATCAAAAACAAAGAAATCCCGAAAATTGAAAACAAATTCAAGAAATAGTAGAAAAAGGAACTTGATTCAAAATTAGAACCCTCATGAATAGCAAAATTCTCAATTAACGCTGTAGTAGGACTGCCGTAATTCAAATAACCCAAAATAAACCAAGGAATTACAGCACAGATAAATCCTATTAAAAATTTGACTGCTTCTTTTCTGTATTTTTTTTCAAGAAGAATATAAACTAAAATTATAGGAATAATAAATATCCCAAGATACCTGCTCATAAAACATAGTCCAGAAAAAACACCAGATAAAGAATACTTTTTTTCTAAAAAACAAAAAAAAGCAATATTGAAAAGCAGAATAAAAAGAGATTCAGATAAAAGTTTATAAGAATAAAACAAGAAATTCGGATTCAATGCTATAATAAAAGCAGAATACAGTCCAACTTTTTCTCCAAACATTTTCTTTCCAATTAAATACAAAGAATAAACAGCAAAAACAGAAATAATTGAATTTACAATTTTTAAAATAAATATACTTCTAAAATAACAGTAAAACAAAGAAAGAAAAAAAGGATATAAAGGAGCCCTAAACTGTTCAAAGCCGGCAGAATTATAACTCAAAGAACAAATAGACTTTGCAAGAGAAATATAAACAGTCTCGTCCCACCAAAGCCCCGTATTAACATTAGACAATAAAATCTGAATAAAGGCAAAAATAATAAT
>CAZVOT010000018.1:0-14883 GCA_964628775.1 Candidatus Woesearchaeota archaeon | reverse complement strand
TTTTTGCTTCTTTTTACAAAAAGAAGATTATTGAACAAGGATAAACAATGCAGTGGCATAGGTGTTATAAGTCTTGTCTTCCCAATCAAAAGAAATCTTTAGCTTATTAAAATCAATATTTTTGTTTGCATCAAGATATTTATTGATGTTTTCTAATAGTAATTTTTTATTCCTTTTCAACTTCCAGCTTTCTTCTAAATTCTTTAAATCAATCAATATCAAGAAAAATCTATTTGCGGCATCAAATCGTCTTATGCCTTGTTCTTCATATAACCACTTAATCAACTCCGTGGGGTCTTTGACTGATTCAAGGATAATCTCTTTTCTTTGTTCGTGGAATTTCAGTATAAATTCTTTAGCTTCTTTTGATGTATCTTCTGAGATTTTTGCCAATAGTTCAAAAAATATCTCGTCATTAGTACCTTCTTTGTTAAATGAAATTTTGTTATCTCTTGCAAACTTCTTGAGTTCTGTTAATTCCGGTCTCAATCCTTTTTCCTTTCTTTTCAAAACCATGAATCCCTCTGGAAAATATGTAACTTTTAGGTCGAATGGGCAGTTTTTCCAGAAGAAATCAATTTTTTTAACAAGTCCAACTGTAGGCAATAATGAAGGATGATCTTTAAACATATCCTCTATTAAAATTGAAGTCCAGTGATTATACCACGAACACAAAATATAGCCTTTCAATCTAGGGCTTATATCATTTTCGATAAGATTACACAATAGTTCAAAATCCTGTACTTTCTTTATGTAATTATTAACGATAGTCTGTTCAACAGCATTTTGATAAAATCCACCCCAATCAAACAATTTTAGCTTATATTTAATTGTGAATAAAGAAATTTTTCATTACCTATTCTTTCTTTTCGTTCTTTGTCATATTTCTCATCAATAAACTTATTAAGGATTTTATCATCTATATTTTGAGTAAATAGAACCTCAAAAAGTTTTTTATTTTCCACATCAGAAACATCAATATTAAGCTTTTTAGCCAATTCCTGTAACAAACTATTTCTGGACAATGACCTTAATTTTAAGAATAGAATTCCTAACTTATTACCAAATATCGTTTCAAACTCATTTTCATCATAAGCTTTTTTGAGTTTCTTAAATTCATCATTGAGAGTCCTTATTTATCTCCCTTTCGTTGCCATTTATTACCTGATTTGGTATAATCACTTTTTATAATATCCAATACTTCAGACAGTTTAAAAAACTTGCTCTTTTTCAACAATTCTGTAACAAGATAGTTTAATATCTCATAAATCTCTAATCCATTTTTACTATTCTTTATACACTCATCTATTTTTTGATAAATAAAGTCTTTATGCTTGTCTAAAGTCAATAATTCTATATCTTTGTGAATTCGAGAAGTATTTTTTTTGAATGTAAATATAAAATCTGTTTTTAGTCCACCTTCTCGATTATCTTGAACAACTGAATTGGCAGAGTAACCAAGTGTTTCAACTTTCTCTAAATCGAAGGAAAAACTATTCAATAAATTTACTAAGTCAATCCATGTATCATCGTCTATGCTGTTGAACATAAATGAGAAATACTTATTTGGTTTTAGCACCCTTTCAATCTGTTTTAACGCTTCCTTTAGTAGCATGTTATAATTGTCAAGATTTTTTGTTCTATCTTTAGATTCACTTACAATTATTTCATCATCATAATTAACATGATTCCCTAACCATTCATTCCACATCATACTTAATTCTAAATAAGGGATTCTATTTCCGTGTGGTGGATCTGTGATAACATAATCCACAGAATTAGCAGGTATTTTTTTTAATCCAGAGATAGCGGATTCTGTAAGTAATAGTAAGTTCTTTTCACTTTCTAATTCATCAAACGATTTAGCCTCTGCCAATAGATATCTATTTCCTTCTTGTTCTTTTTTTGCTTTAAATATTTTATTAAACCTATTTTCAAAGCAATTCCAAGCATTTATTTCAAAATTCTCTTTAGGTATCCAATATCCTATTACCCAACTTCCTACTTCTTTTCTTTCAGTAGCTCTCTCTTTGCCGTTATTTTTCCCTCTTCGCGTTACTGCAAAAACCATTTTAGAAGCTTGTCCCATTGAAGAAGTAAAGTTAAATTTTAAAACATCTCTTATTTTTTCATCAGGAATATTGTTTATTTCATTTAATAACAAGGATAATGAAGTTAGATTTCTAGGAGTAAATAAATCGTAAACATGTTGCTCTCTCTTTGCATTTATTCTTGAATTGTGAAATAAATTTCTTTTTGGATAATAGTAAGGTATATTCTCTACTTTGAATGAATTTGCTAATTCAATATCTGTATCTAATGGTTTTTCCACAGTCTTAGTTTTTCCCTTATTAAACCAGACTTCCGATAGAGTTCCATTTTCCCAATAATAGTGTGTTCCGATGTAGGATTTTCCATCACGAACAACTAGATAATTTTTGTTTATTTCATCCTTACATTTAGATTCAATTATTTTAAACGCACTTGCCAACTCTTTTGAAGAAACTTTAGTAAGCATCTGCCTTGTAATAAAAATCGCAGAAGGATTAATATCTACTCCAATAGCTTTTCTTTTCGTAAATATTGATTCCGTGATTGAAATTCCCGAACCACAGAAAGGATCTAAAACTATTTCATTAGTTTTACTATATTTTAGTATAAAATCTCTGATAATATTACTCGGTTTTTTAGACCAATATTTATGCATAGAGTAAATACCTGTATAAGTTTTAGCAGTATGATTATTACTTTCAGGTTTCTCTAATAATGTCATTTGAATTGCAGTCATATTATCCTCTTTTATTATTTAATTTATCCAAGTTTAAAAATATAGTATTGATAGTATTTTTCCTCGGTACAAAGTTTTGCGGTAGCCTTTCTTGTAGTTGTTTGTACTTCTGCAATGTATGCACTTTATTTCTTCAGGCATATTATATATTCGGCACCCAAATAGATAAATGAGAGCGACTGAATTAGCTGGATTGAATCTAAACAGAAGAAGCTTAATTTAGCGCAGAAATGTTACTCTTTTTCAATGATGATCTTTTCTTTAGCTAATCTAACCTTGACTTCTTTCCCTAATAAATTAGAATCTTCAACTACTTTTTTAGGTAAATTAATCCTGTATTTGTAGTATTCGGTATTGCCTACCTTCTTGTCAAAGGCTTTCATAATCTTCATAAAAACAATTAGGAACCTGAAGTTTTTAAAGTTGTCAGTGCCCGATTGGCTTTTTTGCACCAAAATGGGTGTCGCTAACTTTACAGCTTAACAATAAGAAATATTTAAATACAAAAAGGATATTCTTAACATTATGAACAAAAAAGCACAAGGAGCATTAGAGTACCTAATGACTTATGGTTGGGCTCTGCTGATTATTGTAATTATTGCAGGAGCACTCTACACCTTGGATATTTTCAACCCCCAGCCAAGAACAGGATTTAGAGTAACTGGACTTGGAAATTTCTATGTAGGAGATTCAAAATTGAACACAACTGATTTTTCAGTTGATTTAGCTCCACAGACAGGAAAAAGAACTTCAATAACAGATATTGACTGGGAAGTTGATACATTAGAAACTTGCAATAACACAGACAATAACGTAGCAGACAGAACATTAGGTGCTTCAGAAAGAGTAACGTTCTTATTAACAGCAAACAAAAAAGCACATTGCTCATTGACATCAGGACAGGAGTATAATGTTGATATTACAATAGATTACTCAATAACAGGAAGTTCAATAACACACAGCGAAGTAGGAACAATCTCTCTCAAATCAGAATAAACTTTTTATAATTATTTTTTTATTTCTCTTGTAAAAAAATTGATATGCTTTTTATTAAAAATATATAATGCAGATAACATAAAATAATCTGTTGGGAGGTTTTAATCACTTCTCACTAAAAACAGATAATTTTATGGAATAACAAATCTTAAGTTTAAAACTCTAACATTGTATATTAAGATTTGTCATATTTATGCTTTTTATTTAAAATATAATTTTTATTAAAAATCTTTAAATATTCCATAATAATTAAAATTGATATGGCAAAAAAAGCACAAGGAGCATTAGAGTACCTAATGACTTATGGTTGGGCTCTGCTGATTATTGTAATTATTGCAGGAGCACTCTACACCTTGGATATTTTCAACCCCCAGCCAAGAACAGGATTTAGAGTAACTGGACTTGGAAATTTCTATGTAGGAGATTCAAAATTGAACACAACTGATTTTTCAGTTGATTTAGCTCCACAGACAGGAAAAAGAACTTCAATAACAGATATTGACTGGGAAGTTGATACATTAGAAACTTGCAACAACACTGACAACGATTTAACAGACACAAATATTGGTGCATCTGAAAAAGCAACATTAACATTAACAGCAAACGAAACAGCTGTTTGTTCACTTACAGCTGGACAAGAATACAATGTTGACATAACAGTTGATTACACTGTAGCAAGAAGTTCCATAAGTCATTCAGAGGTAGGAACAATTACTCTAAAAGCAGAGTAAAATTTGAAAACTATATTTTTTTTTTTATTTTTAATTACAAAATTTTAAAAGTATTGGTTTATTGAAAAAGATTAGATATGGCATTCATAATTGAGTTCAAAGACAAAAAAGGAAGAATTTATCCTATTGAAATCGGCTCAAACGGTTTTATGCAGAAAGATGAATTCTCAAGAATTCTCTCAGTAATAAAAACAATGGAAGAAAGAGAATTTGATTCATTTAGAAAAGTTTGGATAATAGAATTAAATATTTCTAATCTGGAAAAAGTAAAAAAATTAATCTCCCTTGATGAATATAAAAAATTAGAGAGCAATTTATGAATTTAGTTCTTTTTTAACATAATCTTCAAGATTATTTTGAAGGCAGAATCCCTCAATTTCAAAGAATTTATCATATTTCTTTAGAAAATCTATCTCATCTTTCAAAATATTAACAGCATTTTTCATTTTTGACAGAAAATCCAGAACATCCTGCTCTTGTCCTCTAATTACTTCTCCTGTTCTAGACATTAATCTTTCATCAATATCCTTTGCCTTTAGTCCAAGATAAGAAATATCATTCTTTACTTTCAAATCACTATATAATATAAGCTCACCAAAGACAAAACACAGATAATTATAAAGTGAAACAGCCCTCAAATCTCCTAAATAAAACACTTTCTTTTTTTTTGCCAGTTTTTCTACGATAGTGATGGATTCAAGTGATGGAATATTGTTAGAACACATAAGAAGAATCCTATTTTTATCTGCAAATTTCTTTAATTTTTCAAATATCTCTTCCTTCTCAACTATTAAAACAATCTTCTCTCCTTTGTCTTTTGATAGAATTGGTTTCTTTACATAATCCAAATACCACTCAATTTCCATAATTATTCTATAGAAATTCTAAATTTAATACTTTACTAAAAGCAGTTCTTTATAATAAGCTTGGACTTTTCTTTTTTTCTTTTTATGTAAATCTCATAAAGCATTTTATATAAATCCTTTTTTTCAATCATGTTTTTTTTCAGCTTCCATTCTTCCATTATTGAATCTAAATTTTTTTTGCCAGAATAATTCAGTATAAAATACTCGTGTCTTACCAGTTCAGCAAAGTGCTTCTCAAGCAGTTTTTTAAGTTCTTCATTTTTTGAAAAATTTTCGCCAACACCACTGCACACAGAAGATAAAAAAGCAGTTGCAGTAAAATTCCCCTTCTCTCTTCTAATAAATATGGAAAAAGGACAAAGAAGACATTCAGCAGGTTTTTTGGGATAAACAGAACATTTCCCATCAGCAAAAAAGACGCATTTATCATCTTTTTTTATTGGAGAGATTATAATATCTGCCTTTTCTTCAATAAAAATAAGTTCATCATTTAACAGAACTGGATAATTTACTTTAATATCCAACAAAACCTCAAAATCAGACAAATTATCAAATTTCTCTAAGTCATACATAGTAACAATAGGTGTCTCAGAGCAGCACTCTCCGCACATAGAACATTTAAAATCAAAAAATTCTTTTGGAAATTCAAATTTTATTTTTCCTGCCATATTACATAAATGCTGTTATAAACCCTAATAAATTTATCGCAATATGCATTGAAACTGCTGACTCAAGTCCAAGTTTCTCTCGTATCAGCCCGGCAAATAGTCCAAAAAAGAAGATTAAAAAGTATTTATAGAAAGAAAACACGCCTAAAAATACCCATATATTTAGATAAGTCAGAATAAAAAGCATTGAACTTAAAAGTAAAGTTGTCTTCTCCTCAAATTTTGATTTAGTAACACTTGTAAATATCCCTCTAAAAAATAATTCAGAACCCATAGGTATTAGAATACAGTTTGAAATAAAAATAAGTATTCTATTCCACAAAAAAGGAGCAGTGTTGATTAAAAAATCAAATTCAAAATTAAATCTCTCAATAAGAGGTTTTGGGAGTATGTTAGTTATTGTAAAATTAAATAAAATTATAAAAAAATAAAACAAAAAACCAAAAAACAATCCATAAAAAATATTTGAAATTTTTTTGTTAAAATATATTCCCTGCATTGAAATTCCTGTTCTTTTTATAAAAACAATGAAAAAAACAATAAACGACAGTCCTCTAAGTAATTCAATCATAAAATAAGTAAATGGATATAAAGAAACAACAAAATTCTGCAGAAGTATTATTGAAAAAAACTGAACAATGAGGAATATTAAAAAATACTTGAAATTTGAAAAATCATCTGCCATTATATTCTCTTTTCTTATTTTTTCCTCCAAGAATTTCTGTCTCATTTCTTTTGCTTTTTTCTTTTTATTTCTTATAAATTGAATTGCAGTATCTGATTTAGGGGTTATTTTCTTTTCAATTTCAAAAATTAAAAGAAGTATTATAAAAATAAAAAAAACAGCAAATAAAGAAATAAAATCAATAGGTATGCTCGTATAAACAAAAATTATCGCTGAGTATGCTATTAAATTATTCGGAACAGATGAATTTACAAAAAATGAAAGTTTTTTGGGCATTGCATGGAAATAATTCAAAACAAGCTGGATTAAACTGATTAGGGAAATTCCAATAACAAAAATCAGTTTGGGATTCTGTATATGTTCTATTATCCCGTCAAAAGCAATATTATTCGAACCGTAAATTCTCTGAAGCAGATTTACTGAAACAAATATGATGGCAATATTATTTCCAAAAGCAGAACTCCAGCCAAGCTCCTCATTGATGTGTCTTCCAAAGTATAACTGCATTAAAATTGTAGCAATAACAAGAGGAACAACTATCCACATTAAGTCAGGGGTAGTTATTGGTGCAAAAACTATTTCTTTTACTCTTAGAAATAATACATCTCTTAAAAAGTCAGCAAAAAAAACAACAATCCAATTGAAGGAATCAGAAACAGGAGAGGATAGTCCGAGTATATACTCCGAATAACTCCCTTTAAGTATAATTTCTCTTCCAAAAAAGGAGATTAAACTTTCAAACATAACTAAATAATTATAATAAAATTCTATTTATAGATTTTTTTCAGATTAAAAAAGAAGATTATACTTGGTATTTACTTTGGAAAATTTTTAATATGAAAAAATCATAAGATTTTTGTTAAAAAAGGTGGTAAGAGCTTGAATACGAAAAAAATGTTAAAAACAAAGATAAGGTTTAATCCAGAGAAACTAAATTCTGTAAAAAAAATAAAACCTAATATTGACGCAAAAGAGGTTTACAATTAATTATGGGAAAAGCAATAGCGATTTTATCAGGAAAAGGCGGTGTTGGAAAAACAACAATTACAGCAAATCTAGGAGTTTCTCTTGCAAAGGATTACAATAAAAAAACTCTTGTAATTGATGCAAACACAACTTCTTCTGGACTTGGTTTTCATTTAGGACAGCATAATTTTGGAGTAACTCTGCAGGATGTTTTAAAAAAAAGAATGGACTTGGAAATGGCAGTGTATTCTCATCCAAGCAAATTATTTGTTATTCCCTCATCAATTGGGATAAAAGATATTGATGCAGAACCAGAAGGAATAAAAGAAATTGTAAAAGCAATGAAGCCTTATATGGATATAATAATCTTAGACGGCGCCCCTACTCTTGGAATTGAAACAAGGACAGTAATTGATTCTGCTGACGAAATTATTATTGTAACTAATTTAGATACTCCTTCAATAATGGAAGCAGGAAGAATGGAAAAATATCTGAAATCCAAAAAAAAGAAAATAAAAGGTATAGTAATAAATATGGTAAAAAAATATGACAAAGAAATTGTAACGAAGATAAGTAAAACATTAACCTCCCCCATAATTGGCGCTGTATCCAATGACAGTTATGTTCAGGAAAGCATTGAACTTGGAGTACCATTAATACATCTTTATCCTCACTCAAATGCTTCTTTGGATATCAAAGAGTTAATATCCAACATAATCGGTGAAGAATTTCCAAAGAAATACGGCCTCTTTTCAAGATTATTCTTCTTAATGCGCAGTTTCGCAGGCAAAGTGCATAATTATTTTTAAGTTCTGTTCAAGAATTCATCTGCTTTTTTAAGAACTTCCTTTGACTCTTTAAAATTAAGTTTTTCAACTGCTTTTTCAAATTCAAGCCAGAAAAATTCGCTGTGTTCTTCTGATAAAGTAACTTTTTTTGTTCTGCTCTCTGCAAGAAAAAAAACAACTTCTTTGTAGATTAATTTTCCTTCTCTTTTAAAAATGTAATCTATTTTATGAGAAAATCCTGGAATTATCATCAAATTGGAGAGTCCTGTCTCCTCTTTTGTTTCTCTAATAGCAGTCTGAATAGGGGTTTCATTTTTTTCCGGATGTCCTTTTGAAAGGTAAAAATTACTTCCTAAATTTTTAATTTTTACCCCAGAAAATGAGTTCAGAAGTTAATTAGTATAAACCCATTTTCTTTGAATCAAAATGTCCTTTAGTATTGTGTATTATTAAAAATTCTTTTTGAAAAAATACAACCAAGCCGTAAGATTTCTCTCTTTCCATTTAAATATTTAAAGAGGTATTAATTCTAAAATATTATGCCTGAACTTGCAAAAAATAGTTTAATATTTGCATTGTTATACTTCTCAGAAGGGCTTGAAGTATCCCTAACATCAGTAATTCTTCCTGTATTCCTGATTGAAAAAGGAATAGAAAAAACAGCTGTTGGAATAATAGTGGCATTAACAGCTCTTCCTTGGTCAATAAAAATCCTCTGGGGTTTTATTGTTGATAAATTTGCTTTCTTTGGCAGAAAAAAATTTATTTTAGCAGGAGGAATTCTAGCTTCGCTTATGTCTTTTTTGTTGTATTTCATAAATCCATCCTTCTATCTTCTCATCTTCTGTATTGTCATGTTCCTGACAAGAGTTGGTGTTGCATTCCTGGACGTTTCTTCTGACTCTCTCTCAATAAGTATAACAAAAGAAAATGAAAGGGGAAGAGTAAACAGCGCAATGTTTGTCGGGCAGTTTGCAGGAATTGCAGTAGGCTCATCTATTCTTCCTTTTATAGCAGACAAATTTTCCTATCCTCACTCATTTCTAACAGTAGGTTTTCTAATTCTCTCTATAATGCCTGTAATTTTCTTAATAAAAGAAAAAAAATTACTCTCAAAAGAACATTTAATTAAAAAATTAAAGCAGTCTTTTTCAAAAAAAACATCCCTGCTTGTTCTTTTTCTGGCTCCACTAGCGAGTATTCCTTCAGGTATGCTTGAACTGTTAGTCCCCATATTTGCAAAAGAAAAATTAGAGTTGGATATTATAAGAATTGGGTATATTAACATAGTATACTCTATCTTAATGGTAATCGGCTCATTTTCAGGCGGAGCAGTATCAGATAGAATAGGAAGAAAAAAAGCATATTTTATTTTTATAATACTCTCAGGCATTTCTTTTTCAATGCTTTATTTTTCAAATAATTACACTCTGCTTACTATTCTCTGGGCAGTATCAGGTTTTTTTATAGGTGCAAAAACATCAATCAGCTGTGCAATGTTTATGGACTTTACTGAAAAAAGAGTAGGAGCAACCCAGTTTGCAGTTTATACAAGCGCTTCAAATTTTGGCTCCTCAATAGGAAGTGCTGTCTCAGGAATAATCTCAAACAGCATAGGTTTTATGAGTACATTTTTTATATCTGGAATAATGTTAATTCCTTCTTTAATTATTCTCTCAAAAGTTAACAGCAATTAGTTTTTTAAATTAAAGTCATTTTTTTAGATTATGGCAAATAACAGCAGAATAAGATGTGCGCATATTTTAGTTGGCTCAAAAGAAAAAGCGCTTGAACTGATAACAAAAATAGAAGCAGGAAGCAGTTTTTCTGAAATTGCAAAAAAAGAATCAAAATGTCCTTCCGGCAGCAAAGGCGGGGACTTGGGATTCTTTGCAAGAGGACAGATGGTCCGCCCTTTTGAACTTTCAGCATTCGCCCTGGAAAAAGGTGCAATGACAAAACAGCCAGTCCAGACAGAATTCGGCTGGCACATAATAAAAAGATTGGAATAAATTATTAATTTTCTTTTTATTTTTATCAAAAAAGAGTTTTATTTATTCTATGTTTTATTAAAAATAAATCTGTCCTGATTGAAGAAAAAAATAATTCTAAATACTTAAAAGAAATATTAAGAAGAGATATTTATCTAAATCTTCCATAATCTATAATAATCATTCTCCCATATTTTCTCAAATTGAACAACAAATTCCTTTTCATTTGATGGAGGATTGCATTTTTTGCATTCTAAAATGTAATTTACATTATTTGTTTCTATGAAATTAGTATAATCCTCTTTGTTTTCCCAGAATTTAGAAACAAAGTGCCGGTTATTATTTTCCCTGAAAATACCGTATAATGAAGTTAAATTTTCCTGATGCAGCCAGTAGTATCCAGGAAAAGAGATATAATCTATTATATTAATAATCCCCTCTATCTTAGGGATTCCATTAAGGAAATTCTCATCAAGCATCTCATTTTTAGGAGGATCAACAGAAAGAGCAGGAACAATAATCATATACATAAAAATTCCAGTAAGTACAGTAGACATAATTGCAGGAGTCCTAAAATTTATTTTCTTTAATATTTCTAGTGAATTCTCTTTTACTTCATCAAATAAAAAACCAAGAATTACAGGAGACAGATTTAGAAATACTCTAGAAATAATAATAAAAGGCATATAAAAAGGCAGGGAAGTTAAATTTCTTACAGCAAGAAATATAATCCCGTGGTATATAATTCCTGCAAGAATCGGATAAAATGATTTTTTTTCTTTTCTAAACAAAAAGTAAAAAGAGGATATTACATTAAATGGGTGATTTATCACTGAAATAAAAAGAGGCAGATTCCACCATTTCTTTTTATTGAAATACCCAAAAAGAGAAATAAAAAAGAAAAAATTTGAAAAAATTGCAGTATAGCTGTCAGCTATTACAACAGCTGATGTTAAAAAAATTAAATTAAAGGCAATTAATCTATTGCTTTTAAACCATTTTTTAAGAAGCAGATATTCTAAAAATAAAAGCACTGCTTCTATAATATCAATTGTTCTCTCCTTAAAAATAGGAAAAATAATCCCGCTTGTAAAATAAGAAATCAAACCATAATTAAAAGTAAGCTGTTTTCCAAGAGCCATATATTTATCATAAAAACTGAAACTGCCAGTTTCTATCATTTCTGACAAAAGCCAGGAATTATGCAGATGCAAAGTTAAGTCATGTCCTAAATTAAAAACACAAATAATACTCAGTAGTAAAGCAATTTCTGCAATTGAAATTTTTATTTTTTTAAATTCTGCCATATATTAAACAATTTTTAGAAAAAATTAAGCAAATAAAAAGATTTACTATACAAAGAATTGTAAAATTCTCTCATTTAGATAAGGTACAATATCTAAAATATATTTAATCCAGAAAAATAAAATGATTAAACCATTTCAAGTTTTTTTGCTCTTTTTCCCATTCCTAAAGTGGATTTTTTGCATTCTTTGCATGTAAATTTAAAAGAAACTTTTTTTGTAAGTTTTGCACCGTATTTCTTTCCATGTTCAATTTTAGGCCTTGGAAAACCGCCGTATCCAATAATACCGCTTAATCTGTTATACCTTCTCTGCCCTGCTTTCATTTTTCCCCTGACTCTCCCTGTTGTCTGTTTTACAACACTCTGTTCTGTGTGTTTTTTGCATCTTGGACAGTATCTTGTCATAATTTTTGGTATTTTCATTGTTTTTCTTAAAATGTATTATATTTAAAAATCTTTGTCTGTAAAAAATCCTCTAAAAACTTTTAAAAGAAAATAAGGATTAAATTGTAAAGGGATATAATTATGAAATTTATTGATAAACTACAGGACATTTTCCTTGGAGGAAACACTCTTTACTATCCGGGCTGTTTAACAAGATTTGTATCAAAAAACATAGAAAAAAATTACAGAGAAATTTTAGACATCTCAGGAATTTCTTATGTCATTCTAAATAATGAACTTTCCTGCTGTGGATGTCCTGTCCATAATGCAGGGTATAAAGGTGATTTCCAGGAACTTGCAAAAAGGAATTATAAAACATTAAAAGCACACAGGATAAAAAAAATAATAACTAACTGCCCGGCTTGTTATAATGTATTTGTAAATGAATATCCAAAAATTATCCCAGAGTGGAATATAAAAACTGAACATACTTCTTCATTAATCTGGAATTTAATCAATAATAACGAGCTTGAAATAATAAAAAACAAAAAAGAAGAAATAACTTACCATGATCCGTGCCATTTGTCAAGATACTCAGAAATAATTGACGAACCGAGAAATATCCTAAAAAAAATAGGTTACACCATTATTGAAATGGAAAAAAACAAAAAAAATTCAATGTGCTGCGGCGGAGGAGGCGGATTAATCGGCGCTGACAAAGAACTTGCAGATGCTATTGCAAAAAAAAGAATAAAGCAGGCAGAAGAAACAGGAACAAAAAAAGTAATCACTTCCTGTCCTCTTTGTATGGAACACTTAAAAAGAAATTCAAACAAAATAGAAGTTATTGAAATATCAGAGGTTATTTTAAATGCAGTCAGAAAACCTAAATAGAATATTTGGAATTGAAAATGTATCTAACAGCGAAATAGACAAGATTACTTATGCATCAGACGCTTCAACAGAAAAAGGCATTATGTCTTTTGTAATTTATCCAAAAAACAAGGAGCAGATTAGAGAATTCATAAAATCCCAGATTAGATTAAAGCAGTATGATATAATTCCAAGAGGAGCAGGAACAGGACTTTCAGGAGCAGTTGTTCCAAGGGACTCAATAATTCTTGATTTTCAGAAAATGAACAAGATTCTTGAAATAAACACAGAAGAAAAGTATGTAATAGTTGAGCCGGGTGTAGTTCTAAAAGAATTAAATAAAAAATTATCCAAAAAAAATCTTTTTTTTCCAGTAGTTCCAAGCAGTGAGAAAGTTTGCACAATAGGAGGTATGATTGCCTGCAATGCAGAAGGAAACAGAGCGGTAAAATATGGAAAAACATCAAACTGGATTTTGGAACTTGAAATAATTGACGGTAAAGGCTGTGAAATAAAGTTAGATGAAAAAAAATCAAAAGAATTTGCAGGAAGCGAAGGAACAGCAGGAATAATTACAAAAGCAAAATTAAAGCTCACAGAAGACATAAAAAAAACAACTCTTTCTGTTTTTAATTTTGAATATAGCAGTGAACTTATTGAAAAACTAATTTCATTGGAAGATGAGAAGGGCATAATAGCAGTTGAATTCTTTGATAAATTAAGCGCCAAATTCTCGGGCTTTGATGAAAAAATAACATTAATTGTTGAATACGAGAATAATGAAGGTATTATAAAAAATCCAGAAGAAATAAGAAAAATCTGGGAAAAAAGAGAGTCAGCTTATCCTTCTCTTGTCAAAAATGGGTATTCTATAATAGAAGACCCAAGAATAGAACAGGACAAACTAAAAGTATTTCTTGATTTCCTAACTGAAAATGAAATTCCTGTTTTTGGACATATAAAAACTGGAATTCTCCACCCTATGTTTAAATCAGATGAAAAAGACAAAATAAGAAGTATGTATAACACAGTAAATCAATTAAAAGGAGAAATTTCAGGAGAACACGGATATGGCATTTCAAAAAAAGAATACACTCCTATTAATGTAAAAATAAGAATCTCAAAACTGAAAAAAGAGTATGACTCATATAATATATTCAACAGAGGAAAGATACTATGAAGGACTCAGAAAAATGTTCAAAATGCGGATTTTGCAAAGCAGACTGTCCAATATTCAAAGAAATCTTAGAGGAAAAATACTCCCCAAGAACAAAAATTATTCTTGTAAATGAAAAAATAAATCACAGCATTTTTTACCACTGTTCCTTATGCAAAGCCTGTGAAAAAGACTGTCCAGCAGGCATAATAATAACTGATGAAATAATAAAAATGAGGGAAGATTTAGTAAGAAGAGGTATAGAAACAGAAGAAAACAAGAAAATGATTGAGAATATAAGAAAATTTGGAAACCCCTACGGCGAGGAAAAAGAAGGGGAAACACCGAAGGATTTATACTGCTGTTAAAATGGAAAATATAAAAACAATAATTCAAAAAATTGTCTTGAGAGGATTCAATTTAGATACTATGTCCGCTTTAGAGAGTATTGCAAAAACATTCGGTGTTAACAAAGAAAGAGTATATGAAGTTTATATAGACATAAAAAATGACGTAAATAAAAAAAATTTTGAGAAAACATCTAAAAACAAAAGAATAATATTACTTCCTCAGTGTCTGAGAAATAATTCCTGTAAAGCAGAAAAAGATGAAGACGGATACCACTGTATAAACTGCGGTAATTGTTCTATTCCAGAAATAAATAAACTTTCAAAAAAAGAAGGGT
>CAZVOT010000017.1:0-16276 GCA_964628775.1 Candidatus Woesearchaeota archaeon | reverse complement strand
ATGGATTTATCCCAACCGATGCAGAGCATCGGGGTAAATTCTCTAAAAATTTATTTTTGCAGTATAATTTTGAAACATCGCTGTAAGCAGAGAGTGCTTTTAATGTACTGTTTGTAAATAATGGACTTATTGCACAAAAAAATTCTGTGTTTTTTTCAATAATATTTAATTGCTTCATTTTAAAGGAAATGCCTGTTTCTCTTGACATAAAAATAAAGTCCTGGAAGAATTTGCAGGTTTCGCAGTAATTCTCAAGTATAATAAAGGAAAATAAAAAAGATTCATTAAGGTATTTCTTATTAACATGTTTCAAAGAATTAAAGAATAAACCTTCGTAGCCAAAAATACCGGGATTAATAAAAAAAACATCTTTTTTTTCACAGTGTTCTGTTATTTTTTTTGAAAAATTGTAGCTCATGGATTCATAATCGCGGGCATTTTTCAATATATTATTGGTTTGTATAGGATCTTCAACTAAAAAATAGATATTGTCCATATTTGTAAAAATATTGTATCTAAAATACGGACGCAGATAAGCGCTCCCAATAAAAATGGCGCCGTCCTGCTTTGGAAAAATATTCAAGAAACTTTCAAATGTTTCAGCAATTAAAATATCTCCTGCATTAAGAAAAACATATCTTAAAAAAAAGAACAAAAATACTGCATAAAATATCTTTTGAATTTTTGTTTCTTTATCCATAAAAAAGAAAACTATGAATAAAAAAGTGATGAAAAGCCGTATCTTATCCAGTCAAAACTCCAGAGGATGTAAAAAATAAAAAAAATGAAAAATAAAAAAAGAGAAATAAAATCTCTTTTTTTTGTTATTTTGTAAATTAAAAAGGTTGGTAAAATTAAAAGAATAAATGATTCCGGAAAAAATAAAGAAAAAAAATCTCGGGGAGGATTGTATGTATTTGAAAAAAACAAGTAATAAATCATCTTAGGGAATAATTGTTCTAAAACATAAAAAGTAATCGGGATTGAAATAATAAATCCAAAAAAAAACAAAGAATCTTGATTTTTGATATTTTTTAAAATTAAAAGAAGATTTAGATGTAATTTTTTTATCTTTATCCAAAAAGAGATACATAAAATATAAGATTAAATAGGTATAAGAGACGATTGTTTTGACAAAACGGACAGGATAAATAATAGAATTGAAATTTTTTCATCTTTGTAAATTAAAAAATAAAACCCAAGAACAAAAAAGAATGCCAACAAAAAAACTGCAAATTCAAAATGCACTGAAAAAATAAGATATAATGTTAAAGGCTTGAAAAAGAAATTTTCTTTTGTTTCTTTTTTTATTATTTTCAGAATAATGTAAAAAGTCAAGACAAATAAAATGGAATTTATTAAAGAAAAAATAACAAAGCTGTATTTAGAAAATAAAAGAATTATTCCTGCAGAAATAATTGTAATAAATGGTGAAAATGTATTAGCAGGAAGAGAATAGATATCTACCCCCTGAATGAAGGATATTGCTGGAATATACTGCCTGAAGGAGTAAAAGCTATTTTTAAGATAGAAAAAAAAGAACATAATTATTGTTAACAGAGGTAAGAAATGTTCTTTATTGTTTTTTATCATTTGAAATACTTCTCAATTGCTTTTTTGCAGATTTCAAATATTTCTGCTATTGTGTAAATGTCTGTGTTTATAATCAAGTCAAAAGGCGATAAGTCATTTCCAAAATCAAAATTATAAATTTTCTTGAAAATCTTTTTGTTGTACATATCTCTTTTTTTGACTATTGCTTCTGCTGATTTTAATGAAATCCTGTCTCTTTTAGATAACCTCTCTGCTCTTTTTTTTGCTGATGCAGAAAGCCATATTTTAAAGCTGTCTTTAAAAACCCAGGGCAAAGTCCAGGATGTAAAAACAACATTACCTTTTTTCGCTCTCTTTATGAGGATAGAATCAAATTTTTTATCAAACTCGGGATTTGCAATTCTTTTTGGCATTGCTTCAATCCCTTTTTTCGTGCCCCAAAATCCCATATAATCTGGTTCTTTAGAAATCATCTCTTTTAATTTGTCTCCTGCAACAAAAAGTTCTAATTTGTATTTTTTTGCAATTAATCCGGCAAGAGTGCTTTTCCCGCTTCCAGCCATTCCTGAGACAATTATTGTTTTTTTCACAAAAAAACAAGTCAAAATAAGTATAATAAATCTTGTGCTGTTTTAAAATCAAATGCTGGAGATGGCTTTTGCTGGTTTTCTTGGAATACTCCTTGGAATATTTACAGGGATTCTGCCTGGACTCCATATAAATACAGTTGTCTCGATTCTTGCTGTTTTATCAATAAAAATTGAGCCGATTATTACAGCTTGTTTCTTGGTTTCTCTTTCAATATCTCACAATTTCTTTGAGTTTATTCCAGCAGCATTATTTTCAGCGCCAAAAGAAGGAGAATGCCTAATCTCCCGCCCAAGCAGGAAATTTGTAAATGAAGGAAAAGGAAGAATCCCAATGAAGCTTTCTGCAATTGGAGCTTTATTTTCAACAATCATTTTTCTCTTTTTCGTTCCTTTTTATGTTTTTATTCTTCCAATTTTAAGTTCATCAATAAAGAATTACATTCCATTTATCCTTCTTGCTGTTTCATTAAGTATATGTTTGAAAGAAGACAAGAAGATTACTGCTTTTTTACTTTTCATTTTAAGCGGTATTTTGGGTTATTTTACATTAGACGTTATCAAAATTAACGAACCAATGCTCCCTCTGCTGTCTGGACTTTTTGGACTTTCAGGAGTTTATGGTGGAATAAAAAACAAAGAAAAGATTCCAAATCAGATGAAAATATACGGCAATAACATCTCAAAAAAAGAAATAATCAAGGGTTCTCTTTCAGGAATATTTGCAAGTTCTCTCATGGGTGTGGTGCCTGCAATAGGACCCAGCCAAGCCTCTTTATTTTTAAGTTCAAATGAAAAAAAGAGCATAGAAGAGTTTTTTGTCTCAACTGGAGCGGTAAATACTGCTGATGTCTTGATGTCTATAACCGCTCTTTACTCAATAAACAAAGCAAGAAGCGGAGCCTTGGAATTTGTAAAATCAATTCTGTCTCTAGGACTTTCTGATGTTTTTATTTTAATTTTCTTTTCAGTTCTTTCTGCATTCGCCTCATATTTTATTTTTATAAAAATAAGCGATATTTTTGCAGACAACATTTCAAAAATAAGAATAAATAGAATAAGTTTGTTTATTTTATTTTTCCTGATAATTTTAATAACTTGTATTTCCGGACTTCTTGGACTTTTTATTGCGTTTTTGGGAAGTGCTCTTGGATATTTATGTTCTAAAAAAGATGTTAGGATGAGCAATTTAATGGGCTGTCTTGTTGTTCCTACTATTATTTTTTATATTAAATTTTTATTTTAATGCATTAAAAAAATGACGAAAGTCCTGTCTGCTTTTCTTTATCTTTTCCAAGCACATATTCTATTCTTTGCTTAAGAAGGTAAAGAGTCTGCTGCATATAATCTGAAAGCTTGTATCTTTCTGCAAGTCCTATAGAAGGCTCAAGATATTTTAGTATAGAACCTGGAGAAACCGTAAATATTAATTTGTGTCCGCATACACATCTGCCGGCAAGAGGGAATCTCCTGTATTTTTTGTTGCAGTTTGTGCATCTAACTTCCTGGCTTGAAAACCTTCTCAAATTTCCTTTTATATCTTTTAAAAAATGTTTTTCAATTACCATTTCAGCAACATCAGCGCTTTTTAGTGCTGTCAATTTGTCAGCAAGGTCTATTTGCTTGTCAAGTTTGTCTTTCATAGTAAGAAGAGTTTTGTAGCTTGAAACTAACGGACCAGAGTTCATATCAAAAACAGGGTGGGTGTAACCTACTCCCTCAAACTGGCTGTCTTTCCCTAATCTATCTGCCATTCTTTCCATTGAAAAATCTCCTGGATTTTTGTACTGTTCAGTTGCATAATAGAATTCCAGCGGATAATTCCAAACAGTATCCATATTATGGACTTCTGTATCAACTTCTTTGGGGTCCAGCACTGTTGTTAGAACTAATGGAGAATCCATAGTCCTAGAACCACGTTTATCAGGCAGGAATTTCCTTGAAAAATTAAGTAAAGCATCCAAAAGGAGCATAAATCCAAGTTCATCTCCGTCGCAATTACGGCGGCATGCAGCATGCATTAGCGGGTGTGCATAGTATCCTTGTGTTTTTGAAAATCCAATTACTCTGCACACAGTTCCTGCGCTTGTGTGGGGTGCAAGAGCAATTCCAAGAAGTCCGGCTAAATCTTCTTTTGTTTTTATGTTATAGTAAGGCTCTGCTTTGTATAATTTTACAAGAAGTTCGTCAACAAAATCGCACATTCTTTTAAGGTGTTTTGAAAAATCTGATTCTTTCCATTCAGTGCATCCAGGAAGCACTACATCCTGCGGAAGAAGTTCAAGAATTTGTTCTTCATTTTCAAGGGGTTTCCCATCAATATCTTCATAATATCCAAGTTCTCTTAATTTAGAAATTGATGTTCCAATTTCTTTGGGCTTAAAATGAGTAATAGGTGTCTCAATGGCGTCAAGTCGGATAGTCCCATCTTTATTTACATAAACATCATGAAGAGCTCTTAGAACTCCTTTTTCAAGATGTTCTGGAATTTTATCTTTGCTGGACATTCCTCTTACTCCTTTTAATAAAATTGGCATTGGAGAATGTATTTCTTTAAGTGAAGTGTTTAAGTAATGTGCTATATCTATCCTTGTTTTTTTGTATCTGCTTGTTTTTTCTCCGCAGTGTTCTTGTGCATCAACAGTTTTTCCGCAAACCCTGCATTTGTTCATTTTCTTTGTTTCTGTTTTGCAGTTTTCGCATATCTGAAAAACTGTTTCTGTTTTGCAGTTTTCACAGAAATGCAGTGGAAAATCTGCTTCAACAAATCCTTCTTCAAGAGCTTTGCCAAAAGCCCGTATTTTACCTCCCTGCGCTCCGCATGGAAAAAGAACATGGGGTTTGCCAGTGAGGGTTCTAAGTTTTGCTTTTTCAGGACGCCCCATTCTACAGCCTACATAAAACGGCGCCCTGTCTTTTATTATAATATTTGAAACAGCATTTACAAGTTCAAGTGGTGTACTTCGCACACTCATCTCTTTTTCTATTATTTCTGGCTGTATTTCTGCTCCAAGCGAGGAAAAAACAACAAAAGAAAATTCCGGCTCAAGTATTATTGAATTCTCTTCAAGTTTATGGGGAACTTCAAGTGTTTCAAGTATTTCTTTTATTTTCTTGTCAAAATTTATTTTTGTGGAAAATTTCAGGTATTTAGATAAATACTCTGATAAAAAAAGAACATCTTCTTTTTTTATGTTGTTCCAGCACAGAGAATATTCTGGATGCAGGGGTATGCCGAAGGTTCTGGAGATATTAAAAGATTCTTCTGCACTTGGTTTTTCAAAAAAATAATTTAAGATAATCTTATTATATTTTTCAGCGGGTATTATTTTTACTGCTTCTTCTTTTGGAATTTTCTTGAAGTCCTGTATCCACCATTCCTCAACATATGGGGAGGGAATAAGTATATGTCCTTGTTCAGTAAAATCGCCGTAATTAAAAAGTATATCCCCATTTGAAATTATTTTTTCAACTTCGCTGTATTTTATTTGGGAATCAAAATTATCAATTCTTGTGCATACTCCATTTTTTAATCTGACAAAAGGCCCGCATATTGAATCACATGGGGTGACTACGCAGGCTTTTCCCGGCCTCTCAACTTTAAGCTGGGTTCCTGTTGCAATAAAATTATCTAAAATCTGCATTGAAACAGGATTTATGGCAGCACCTGCAAGTCCAGAAAGTCTTGTTCTTCCGTATCTTAACCGAAATCCTCCTTTTTGCATAGGATAACCAAATACTGGACGCCCGGCAACTGTCTCTTGAATATATCTATAATTAGGTTTTACTTTTGATGTATCTGCATCTTTCTTTTCAGATTGGTCAAGAACTTTTTTGTGCAGTTCCAAATATTGGTTTAAAAAAGTCCAGTGTGAAAGTCCGAAACTTGCACCCCATTTATCAATATTTTTTGTAATTTTTTTTGCTTTCTGTGCAAGTCCTTCAGCAATAACAAGGCACATTCCTCCTCTTATTCTGTTTGTCTCTATTCTTTCCAAGTCTTTGAAATTAGAAACATCACGCTCAGCAGTCGGATCGCCGTCAATCTGAAGAGGAACATTTTTTGCAAGAAAAAGAACTTCCTCTTTTGCAGGATAATATTGCAGTCTTGCAACTCTTTCATGATAATCAGTAATCTCAACAAAATATCTCTCAAGTTCTTTTTCAGTTGGATCATATTCTAAGTAATTATGTTTTTTTCTCAAGTAATCAGCAAGTAAAACACTGACAGCAGCAGCAGTTCCTCCTGCAGCACGAATTGGCCCGCCGTAATAAATTGCCAGGTAAGTTCCGCCGTCCAATCTTTTTTTTTCTTTTAACTCCAAAAATCCTTCAAGAGGTGCAGAAACTACACCCATAGTTAAATATGCAAGCCCTACCCTGACGCCGATTTCTATTGCTCTTAGTTTTGATTCAAATTTGCAGAATTTTTCAAAAGAAACTTCTTCAGCAATAACAAGTCCAACTCTCCAGTCTCCTGCGCCCCACTGCTTTTCAAGTTCAAGAATCCTGTTTGGAATTCCTTTCCCAACTATTTCCTGCGACTCAACTGAAATTAATCCTTCTACTCTTTCTGCAAGATTCTGTGCAAGTGGAATGCCCACATATTCTTCAGGGTCTAATTTTTTTGCTCTCGCTAGTTCAGCAATAGAATATTCTTTTTTTACAATTGTATTTAAAGAATCAAAATAGCTTTGTACCCTTGTAGAACATTTCATCAAATCAAGTAGAAGTATTAAATTTATAAATTGTTAGATAAATTTAACATATCTTTCTAAAAATAGGTTATATTTATTAAATAAATTTCATCATAGATGTTTTTTTTGTTTTCATATTAAAAATAGGAACGTGCGCTGGTTCTGGATGAAGTCCTAATTTCTCTTCAAAACTAGTTCTTGCCTGAAAACAACTTGATGCTATTGTAAGAACATGCTTGTAATTTGAAATTCTGGCTTTATGCAGGTGTCCAGATGCAAATATGTCTGGAACTGTCCTTATTATTAAATCATCAACTTCTGTCGGAGCAAGAAGATTTGAACTGTATACAGGAGATAAATGCCTTTTTTTCAAAATAAATTTCATAATTAAGTCAGGACGGTCAACTCCGCCGGCATTTCTTATTTTTGCAATTGTATCTGCAAAATGGCAGAAAGAATAACCGTGATACATAAGAACTTTATATCCTTCAAAGCCGTCAAAGTGATGTATATTTAATGTGCTGGGGTTTGAAGTTGAAATTAAATTTGGAATTGCTTTTATTCTTTTTATATACTCAGAAGGAATTTCTGGCTGGGGCTCGCAGAGTCTTACTGCATCGTGATTGCCGGGACATATTATTTTTATCACAGAATCTGGAATTTTTTCCAAAAACTCTGCGCATTTTTCATACTGCTTGTATATATCTAAAATATTAAGTTCTTTTTCCTGTGAAGGATAAACACCTACTCCATCAACCAAATCTCCTGTTATAAATAAATATTTTATTTTTGATGATAAATTTTTCTGAGACTCATTTCCAGCTTCTCCTCTTATCCATTTTATAAAATAATCAAACTCATTTTCAAGAAACATCTTTGAACCGATGTGCAGGTCGCTTATGAATGCAGAATAAACTTCTTCTTTTGTTCCTTCTTTTTCAGTTATGCTTTTTATATCTGGAAAAAATATTTCATCTGCATAAAAATATCTGCCGGACTTTATCCCCCGAACGCCTATTATTTCATCTGGAACAATTTCCTCACAAACAGAAAAATTTTCAGCCTTTTTTGATACAAGAATCATTAGTGTCCCTGTGGGGTCTTCTAAATTTATCATAAAATTATCTGATTTTGTAAGTTTGCAGTCAATAACCATCCCTATTGTTGAAATCTTTTCTTTTTCCTGGCTTGAAAAAACACGGGATAATGGAACAGCATCAGCCAAATCGGGTTTTGAAGAGAGAATCTGTCTTATTTCATTGAATCTGTTTGAATAATAAGAGTAAAAATCTTCTATATTTGTTTTTTTGTATGAAAACTTATATTGATGGAGTATATCAACGCCAAAAGGTATGTCTTCTCTTGACATCTCGGTTTTATTTCCAGCTTGAATAGTTGCTGGTTTTGAGTGGAATATTCCTTTAAAATCATTATATATCTTGCCGTCAACAAAAAGAACAGTTTCTTTCTGCATTTTCCTGTTTACAAAATCCAAAAAAGCATTCTCTTCAGATTCTGGAATAGATAAGTCTGGGCTGACTAACAGTCCTTTTTCACTAAGAGAAGATATTATAGATTTCATTTTTCAGCTGGTTGTGTTAATATTTTATTTATTTTATCTATTGATTCTCTTGGTATGTAAAGAGAAATCTCTTTTGTTCTGCCGTATCTTCCAAAAGATGTTACTTTTGCATTTAAAAGTCCAAGCATATCAAGTTCAGCAATCATATTAGATATTCTTCGCTGAGTAAGGGGTCTTATGCCATATTTTATGCAGTATGTTTTATACACATTAAAAAGTTCACCTGTATTTATTCTTCTATTGACTTCTGATAAAATAGATATTCCTGCTTCAAGAAGTATTTTTGTCTGTTCAGGAAGAGTTTTTACAATTTCAACATATTTATCTTTCTCTATTTTTTCTTCAGCCATATCAATATGAATTTCATTTATTTTGGCGTCGCCGTTTCTGTCAGCAAGTTCAGCAGAAACACGAAGGAGGTCCAGTGCTCTTCTTGCATCGCCGTGTTCTCTTGCAGCATAAGCAGCACATTTTGAAATTATGTCCTCACCTATTACACTTTCATTAAAAGCGAGTTTTGCCCGCTCAAGAAGTATGTCTTTTAATTGAATGGCATCATAAGGTGAAAAAAATATTTCTTCTTCTGATAAAGAGGATTTTACTCTCGGATCTAAGTCATTTAAAAAATTTAAATCATTTGAAATTCCAACTAAACAGATTTCTGCTCTTTTTAACTCTTGATTTATTCTAGTAAGGTTGTATAAAACTTCATCTCCGCATTTTTTGACAAGCTGGTCAATTTCATCAAGTATTATCAAAATAATTCTTTTTTCCTTGTCAGCTTCATTATAGAATGCTTTGTATATTTCGCTGGTAGGCAGTCCTGTATTTGGAACATTTTTGCCAAATTCCCTGGCAAGCTGTGCAAGTAAGCGGTACTCTGTATCTGCAATTTTTCCAAGTTTACAGTTTATAAAAACAGTTTTAAGGGGAATACTTTTTTTTATTGCAATTTGGTTTAATTGAAGCAGAACAAAGGAAGCGCATAAACTTTTGCCTGTTCCTGGTTTGCCATATATAAAAATATTAGATGGTTTTTCAAGACGAAGAGAGGTTCCAAGTATGCTGGCTATTTGATTAATCTCTTTTTCACGATGAGGTATATTTTCAGGTGAAAATTTTAAATTTAGAACATCTTTGTTCTGGAAAATTGACTTTCTTTCAATAAAAGATTCAAAAATGTTATTCAAAGAAGATTGTACCATTAAAAAGTTCCAAGTGAAACCAACCTTATATATTTTTCTATAATTAAAAAATAAAGTTCCAAAAACAATCATAAAACTCTTACCCCTTGGTTTCCAATGGAATTAAATAAATTAAACTGTCCTAATTTATTTATTTTCAAGAAAGGAGTGTTCTTTATTGTTTTTAAAATTTTAAAGAGGAAGTTTTAATTTAAAGACTTATTTATTTATTTACTATATTGAAAATAAATATATAATAATAATAATAATAAAAAATCTAATATTTCCGATGGACAAACCAAATCATTTCCACAGGAATTAAGGGGGTTATTTCAAACAATAATCAAATCTGTCTATTTCCACAGGAAATGAAGGGGTATGTAGGTAAATTATAGAAGTATACTTCACATATTTGTTAAAAAAATTCAAAGAAAATAGAAAAAGAACTATTTTAATCTATAATAAACTCTTTCACAGGAAAGCCCCCAGCTGAATTCTCCAGGCTCATTTTTTACTTCTTTTATCTCAATCAAATTTAAGACAATTGCCTTCTTTAAATGATAATAAATATTCCTCATTGTTGTATCCTGCCCGAATAATTCTCTATATCTTTTGTAAATACTATAACCATGTTTCGGGCCTTCTTTTAATATTAATAGAATTTTATCTCTAACTTCTGAATTAGTGGGTCTTCCTTTACCAGCCATATATATTTATTTACTATATTGAAAATAAATACTTTTCTCTTTATACCTAAACACCCCAAAAACTAAAAATAACCTCTACAAAAATATTCTATAAAATATCGGCCAGCACCACCAAACCTTTTTATTTTTTATCTAAATTAATAATCTAATGCAGAATTTTCCAATAGAATACTTAATCAAAAAAATATCAGAAAAAACAAAATTATCTGAAGCAGAAATTGAAGAAAAAATAAATAACAAAATAACAGAACTAAACAGCTTAGTATCAAAAAATGGAGCAACATACATCATTGCAAACGAACTTGGTGTTGAACTTTTTGAAAAAAATCCAGATGCACCGATAAAATTAAATCAAATTTATCCAGGATTAAAAAGATCTATGATTCTTGCAAAAGTAATTAATATAAATCCTATAATTGAATTTACAAGAAAAACAGACAACTCTAAAGGTTTTGTAA
Source organism: Candidatus Woesearchaeota archaeon (assembly GCA_964628775.1). GTDB lineage: Archaea > Nanobdellota > Nanobdellia > CAZVOT01 > CAZVOT01 > CAZVOT01. The sequence goes on along the minus strand of CAZVOT010000017.1, from coordinate 5,507 downwards.
AATCAATATCTATTGCAGACGAAACAGATAAAATAAGGATGGTAATCTGGGATAGGAGATTAATTGATTTTTTTGAAAGCAATGTCAAATTAGGAGAAGTAATAAAAATAATTAACAGCGAAGTAAAAGAAAACAAATTTGAAAATAGAGAACTACATCTAAACTCTTCTTCAAAAATTCAGATAGAATCAAATGAACTCTTAAAAGAAGTTATTATAGAAAAATCAGATAATCTCTCTGGTGGTGCTGAAAGAAAAAAAATATCTGAAATAAAAGAAAACGAACCAACAGAATTTTTAGGAACAATAATTAGAATTTATGAAAGAACTTTATTCTATGAATCCTGCCCAGAATGCAAAAAAGCATTGAAAGAAGGCAAGTGTCCAAATAATCATCTTTTTTCAAAGCCAGATAAAGCAGTGAGATTAAATATGGTTGTAGACGACGGCACAGAAAATATTTCTTGTCTTCTTTTCAACAAAACAGTTGAATCATTAATGAATAAAACAATTAAAGAAATGCCTGAAGATGAAAAAGAACTTCTTAATATGTTGAAATCTTCTTTTCTTGGAAAACAAATTATTTTTAGAGGTATAGCAAGAAAAAATTCTTTTTCATCTGCAGTAGAATTTATAGTAAATTCTGTTTCTAATATAAATCTTCAGAATGAAATAGAAAATCTAATGGAAAAATTGAAATAAAAAACAAATTAAGATTTGCTTCTAATGCCCTTGAATACTTTCTTTCCAAGAATTTCCCAGTAAAGAGCAATTGCACCTTCATTTACTTTATCAATATACTCCTCAGGAACAACTAATTCAAAAGTTTCAAAAGTATTAGTGTCCATTGCATCAATTTTCATCCCAGTCATTTTTCCATTCTCATCAAATTCTTTATCTTTTATACTAAGTATCTGGGCGTCCCTTTTTAGAATTACAGGAACATCAATATGGTCATGTCCAGAAGCCATTATAACTCTTTTTTTGCTTCCAACAAGAGCAGTGCAGGTTATTCTATACTTTGCATGTCCATGTTTTCCAGGAGCGGATTTTTTTATATCAACAACAACATAAGCTTCCCCTTCAATAATACAATAGCTTCCATCCCTCAGTTCTCCCATTTCAACAACTTTTTTGTCGCCTTCAACATCACTCATGTTTTGTTTAAAATGACAAAGGGTTTTTATACTTTTTGAAAAAGATTTTTTTGGAAAATTTCTTATTTAAACATATTCTAATCAATTTATGGAAAATTTGCGTCTTTTTATAGCAGTTGAAACGCCTGAAGATTTGAAAAAAATAATAGAAGAAAAAAAACATCTCCTTAGCGGTAAAATGAAGTTTGTAGAAAAAGCCAATCTCCACATAACTCTTGCATTTCTAAAAAAAGACAATCAAGGTATTCTGGTGGAAGATGTTGAAAAAATAAAAAAACAACTTTCAAAAATATCAGAGAATTTAGAACCCATTGAAATAGAAATCTCAAGATTAAAACCCATTCCAGCAGAAACTTTCATAAGAGTTTTAGCATTTGACATAAAAAACAAAGAAAAAATAATACAGCTCCAATCAGCGATAAAAACTAAATTAACCAAACTAAAAATTACTTCTCTGATAAATCCCGCTCACCTGACATTATCAAGACTAACTTCAATTGAAAATAAAGAAAATCTTCTAAAAACAATTAATTCAATTTCAATAAATTACACATTTAAAGCAGAACATTTCTCCCTTTTTCAGTCAATATTATCCCGTTCCGGCCCAGAATACAAGAAATTATGTGATTTTAATTTCAAAAAATCATAAAACATATTTTCAATAAATTTTAAATCATTAACAATTTATTTTTATTGTAATGCCCACCTTAATTATATCAGAAAAACCATCAGCTTCAGAAAAAATAGCAGAAGCCTTGGCAGATGGTAAAGTTGAAAAAATAAACAAAAATGGTTCTTATTACTTTAAAATTACAAGAGATAAAAAAGAAATTTTTATAGTTCCTGCAGTAGGACATTTATTCGGGCTGGCTCTAAAATCAAAAAAAGCAGTATGTCCGGATTTTAATGTTGAATGGAAGCCAACCTGGAAAATAGCAAAAATAAATGAATATGCCAAGAAGTATTATGATAACCTGGAAGAAACAGCAAAAAAATGCGACGAATTTATTGTAGCAACTGACTGGGATATAGAAGGAGATGTAATAGCAAAGAATATCTTGAGATTTTTGTGCGGCAAAGAAGATGCCAAGAGAATGAAGTTCTCAACATTAACAAAGCAGGAGCTAAATGATGCTTATGATAATGCTCTAAAAAATATGGATGCCGGACAGGTGCAGGCAGGACTAACAAGACATTATTTAGATTTCTACTATGGAATAAATATTTCAAGAATCCTAACATCATCCATAAAAAAATTCGGAAAAGTCTTTTCAATAGTTTCAATAGGTAGAGTTCAGGGCCCCATGCTTAATTTCCTGGCAGAAAGAGAAAAAGAAATAAAAGCATTTACACCCGTTCCTTTCTGGCAGATTTTATTGAATTATAATATTCAAGGCGGATCATTCGAAGCAATGTACGAAAAAAAACAAATATGGGAAGAGGAAACAGCAGATAAAGTTTTAAGTGAATGTAAAAACAAAACAGGGAGTATAAAAGAAATAAAAAAGACAAAAAAAATAAAAGAACCGCCTGCACCATTTAATTTAACAACACTTCAGACAGAAGCTTATAATCTATTTAGTTATTCTCCAAAGCAGACAATGGATATAGCTCAGTCCCTCTATACATCTGCATACATTTCTTATCCAAGAACAAGTTCACAGCAGCTTCCTTCTCAATTAAATCTAAAAAGTATAATAGCAAAACTATCAAAACAAAATATCTACAAACCTCTATGTGAAAAACTTCTTTCAAAAAGTAAAGTAGAACCAAAAGAAGGAAAAAAATCAGACCCAGCTCACCCAGCAATACACCCAACAGGAGAAACTCCAAAAAAATTATCCGCCCCAGAAAGCAAATTATATGATTTGATAACAAGAAGATTCCTGTCCTGCTTTGCAGAGCCGGCTTTAAGAGAAAGTATGTCAATAATAATAGATATCAACAACAATATCTTCCGCTCATCAGGTTCAAGAACACTGGAATCAAATTGGATAGAATTCTACGGCCCATTTGCAAAATTCCAAGAAAAAACTTTCCCAGACATAAAAGAAAAAGAAAAAATACAGATAGAATCAATTCAAAAATTAGACAAAGAAACAGCCCCACCATCAAGATATTCTCAAGGTTCAATATTAAAGGAATTAGAAGAGAGAGTAATTGGAACAAAAGCAACAAGAGCAGGAATTCTCCAGACATTATACGATAGAGGCTACATCCGCGATAAAAGCATAGAAGTTACAGAATTCGGAGTTAATCTAATAGAAGTTCTCTCTGATTCCTGCAAAAGCATAATCTCTGAAGAATTAACCCGTGATTTTGAAAAACAAATGGAAAAAATAAATAAAGGAAAAGAAAGCATGGAAAAAACATTAGAAAAAGCAGAAGGTTTAGTTTCAGAGATTGTAAATGAAATGAAAAATAATGAAGAAAAAATAGGAACAAAATTATCAAAAGCAGTTATTGAAAAAAGAGAGAATGAAAGCACATTTGGAACATGTCCTAACTGCAAAACAGGGATATTAAAAATATTCTACTCACCAAGAACAAAAAAAAGATTTGTGGGCTGCACAAGTTATCCAAACTGCAAAACAGGTTTTCCAATACCACTCAAAGGCAAACTCCAAAAAACTGACAAAGTCTGCGATAAATGCAAGACACCTATAATCTATGTATACAGGCAGGGTATGCGTCCTTTTAAGATGTGTCTTGACCCGAAATGTGAAACAAAAGCAGAATGGGGCAAAAAGAAAGCAAAAGCAAAAGCAGAAACAGAAGAAGACAAGGAAACAGAAAGAATAATCAAAGAAGAAATCTTGTCATCAGAAAAACCAAAATCTAAAAAACCCAAAGCCAAAAAACAAGTAAAAACTAAAAAAGAATAAATAAAATTTATAAATAACTTTAAATTACTTCTTTTTCTAAAAACTAAAATGGAAGGAATTAACGATTACATAAAAGCAGGAAACATAGCAAAAAAAGCAATGGAATATGGACTTTCTCTTATTGTTGAAAATGCAAAATATTATGATATTATTTCAAAAACAGAAAAAAAAATATATGAACTTGGAGGAAAACTAGCATGTCCAACAACATTATCTGTAAATGAAATTGCAGCGCACGACACAGCAGACACAAATGACCCAAGAATAATAAAAAAAGGGGATGTAGTAAAATTAGATATGGGCGTCCACATAAATGGTTTTATAGCAGACATGGCAAGAAGCATAGAAGTATCAACAAAAAAATATGAGAACTTAATAAATGCAAGCAGGCAGGCATTAGAAAGAGCAAAAAAAACAATAAGAAAAGATATAAGAGCGAATGAAATCGGAAGAGTAATTGAAGAAGAAATTTCTAAATTTGGATTCCAGCCAATAACAAATTTATCCGGACATAGACTTGATAAGTTTACTCTTCATTCAGGAATTAATATTCCAAATTTCAGCAATGGAAATAAAAACATAATAACAGAAGGAGCATATGCAATAGAACCATTTGCAACAAATGGAAGCGGAACAGTAGTTGATGCAAACACATCTTTGATTTTCCAGTTAATAGATAAAAGAATGGCAAGACTCCCAAAGGAGAGGGAAGTAATAAAATTCATAGAGTCCGAATTTGGCAATTTTCCATTCTCAAAAAGAAGCATAGAGGAACATTTCAACAAAAATCTGATGTTTATAATTGTTAATTTGACAAATAAAGGCGTTTTAAGAAATTATGAAGTTCTAAGAGAAGCAGGAAAAGGTATTGTATCCCAAACAGAAGATACAATAATTGTTTCAGACAAAATAATTTGTACAACATCAGATTATTGAAAATAAATCCTTAAAAAAGAGTTAAAAATAAAAACAAACCTCACCCACATCCCTTCTAAGAAAAATAATAATAACTCATAAAAAACTTTAAATACAAACCAAATATCATCTCTTATTATGGCAAAAACACCAAATTCACAGCGAAGTATAGCCTTAGCGCCCTTAGTAAGCTTATGCAAAAAATCAGGCGCATCAAGAGTAAGCAAGAAAGCAACAAAAGCAATGTCAAATGTTTTGGAAGAAATAGGCATTGAAATAGCAATAAGGGCGGTTAAATTAGCAAAACATGCAGGCAGAAAAACAGTAAAAGAAGCAGACATAGTTCTTGCAAAAGAAGAAATCTGGGGTTAATTATCGTTAAAAAACTAAATTTATAAGAATTTACCCCTCTGCTCTGCATCGGGTGGGAGCTTCATTTCTTTTTTGCCGGATTTTATCTTCCATCCTCCGTTAAATCCAGAAATTTTCTCAACCTTGAAGTTTAAAATAATATTATCTAATTTTTCAGAAAATTTAGAAACAAAACTGCC
>CAZVOT010000016.1:0-16962 GCA_964628775.1 Candidatus Woesearchaeota archaeon | reverse complement strand
AGGATATGTCTAAATTAGCCATCCAGGGTTCAGGAGCAAATTCAGAAAAAATAACTGCTTTTTCCACATTATTCTTTTTCATTTTTTTAAGAAGAGAACTGGCGGGTGGGTTGTACTCCATCTCTCTGCTGCAATTTCTTCCAATATGTGTGTGTGCATCAATTATTTTTTCATCAGCAATTCTTAATCGTAAAAAAGATAAATTTTTAAGCAATTCTTAAATACTAAAAAAAAGTAGAGATTATTATGAAAAATGAATCAAAACAGTTCTGCTGTAAAAAACTTGACTTGAAAAAATATGATAAAAAAGTCAATATCTGGAAAAACAAGCTGTTCTATGAAGCAGATTACTTTTCTTTCTTTTATGTGCCAATAACAGCAGGGATTTAGATAAAAAAAGCAATGAAACTTCTTGAAGAAAAAAAAATTCTTCCAAAAGAGCCAAAAATTTTATTTGAAGAAAAAAAATGGAAAGGAGAGCTATACATAGAAGTTTCAAAAAAGGAACCTTCTCTAAATATTGAATCAAAATCCGGAAAATTCTTTTCAATGGTATTTGAAGGAAAAAATTACAGCGAAGTAAAAAATTGGTACAAGTTATTTATGGAAGAAGCAAAAAAAAGAACTTACAAAATTGATGATATCTACACTCGGTATTGCCAATGTCCAAAATGTGCAGAAAAATTAGGATTATTTCAGGCAGTATTATTCGGAGAAATTGAGGAAAAAAAGAAACAAGGAAAGAAATAATTTAAATTCTCTTTTATTTTCTAATAACCTGCAATGAGAGTAGCCGTATTAAACAAGAAGAAATGCCTGGCCCCGAAAAAATGCGATTATATATGCAGGAAGTTCTGTCCAAGAGTCAGAGCCGGTGATGAAACAATTACAATAAGCGAAGAAGACAAAAAACCAATAATTGACGAGAAAACCTGCATTGGATGCAATTTTTGTGTTTCAAAATGTCCTTTTGAAGCAATTTCAATTGTAAATCTTCCTGATGAATTTGGAAAAAAATGCGTTCATCAATTCTCAAAAAATGGCTTCCGACTTTATAATTTCCCAATACCCACATTAAATAGTATAGTAGGAATTTTAGGAACAAATGGTATAGGTAAATCAACAGCAATAAAAATTCTCTCAAATGAACTTCAGGCAAATTTAGGAAATTATGAAAAAGGGGAGTCAGAAGAAGCAGTTATTAATTTTTTCAACGGAACAGAAGCGCAAAGTTATTTTGAGAAACTTTTTGATAAAAAAATAAAAGCAAGTGTAAAGCCCCAGTATATTGAACAGCTTCCAGTAATTTTTGATGGAAAAGTTGTTGATTTACTAAAAAACATAGAAACAGAGGAGAATTTTGATAAGGTAGTTGATTTATTGGAAATAAGAAAAATACTCAATAGAAGTATAGACAATATTTCAGGAGGAGAACTTCAGAGAACAGCAATAGCAGCAGCAGTGCTCAAAAAAGCAGAAATGATTTTTTTTGACGAGCCGTCTTCTTATCTTGATATAAAACAAAGATTAAAAATAGCAAAATTTGTAAGAGAATTTTCAGAAAAAAAACAGCACACTTTTGTAGTAGAACACGACTTAGTTATGTTAGATTATATGACAGATGTAATCCATATATTCTTTGGTAAAAAAGGGGCATATGGTATTGTAAGTATGCCGTATAATACAAGAGTTGCAATAAATGCATTCTTAGATGGATACTTAAAAACAGAAAATATGAGGTTTAGAAGTGAAGCATTGAAATTTGAGGAAAAAGCTCCGACAGATTATGAAAAGAAAAATATAATTTCTTCCTGGCAGGACTTTAAAATAACTCTAGGTGATTTTAATCTCGATGTTTTAAAAGGAGACATAAAAGAAAAAGAGATAATAGGAATTATAGGGCCAAATGGAATAGGTAAAACCACATTTGTAAAAGCACTTGCAGGAATTATTCCTTGTGATAAAATAGACAAAAAAGTAAAAATTTCCTACAAGCCTCAGTATATCCAGATAAAAGAAGACGTTCTAGTAAGGAGTTTATTTGCAGGAAAAGATAATTTCGGCTCTCAGTGGTTTTTAGAACAAGTATTAATCCCATTAGAAGCAGACAAATTATTAGATAAAATGGTGTCTACCCTTTCAGGAGGAGAACTTCAGTGTGTTGCAATAGCTCTGTGTCTTTCAAATAATGCAGATATATACATATTTGACGAGCCTTCAGCTCATTTGGATGTTGAAAAAAGAATAGATACAGCAAGAATAATTAAGAAAGTAATGAAGCAGAAATCCGCCAGTTGTTTTGTAGTTGACCACGACTTGATGTTAATAGATTACATTGCAGAAAAACTTCTTGTTTTCTCAGGAGAATCAAGTATTAAAGGAAAAACAAACGGCCCAATGGAAATGAGAGAAGGTATGAATCTTTTCCTAAAAGAAATTGGAATTTCATTTAGAAGAGATAAAGAAACAAAACGCCCAAGAGCAAACAAGGAAGGAAGCCAGAAGCACGAGGAACAAGTAGAAAAGGGGGAATATTATTACGAATAAATCCAAAATAGAATCAATATGTACAAATCAATAATAAATTCAGGAGATTTTAATTTAAATTCAGTTTTGTTGGCAAAGCCTTTCTATTTTTTTTATAATAATGAACCTAAAAAGAGAATATTTGAAAATAACAAAGAACAGATTCTCAATTTCAGCCAGGAAAAAAATAAACTTATAGTAACATCAGAAAAAAAAATAAGCGAAAAAACTCTTGAAAGGGTAAAATTCTGCTTCGGCATTAATGAAGATTTGTCAAGTTTCTATAAAATCTGCCAGAAAGACAAAGTTCTTTCAAATTTCACTGAAAAAATAAAGAACATAAAGATTCTCTCAGCTTTCTCTGATTTTGAAGCAGTAATAGGATGTATTGTTTCTCAGAATATTTCTTTCGGACAGTACATAAAAAAAATGAATCTCATGGAAGATTTTGGTTTTTTCCCAGAGAATTTTCTAAAAAATGATTTATCTAAATTCAAACTGGGTTACAAAGAAAAATACATAAAAAATGTATCAGAGTTTTTTTTAAACAAAGAGAATTCCAACAAAGAAGAATTAAAACAAATAAAAGGAATCGGCGAGTACTCAATAAATCTCTACACAATATTTCAAAAAAGAGATTATTCCTGCTTTTACTGGGACTGCTTAATTGAAAAGATTTTTCTTGAGAATTATGCTCTAAAACTTTCAAAAAAACAAGGCATAGAAAAAGCAAATGAACTCTGGGGGGATTTTAGAGGACTGTCTGAAGTTTTTCTCCAAAAGCTTTTAAATGATATCTGATTTAACTATTTTACAATGGCTTTCAAATACACTTATGATGAATTATTAAAAAGAGCAGTGTCAAAACTGCCAAAAGATGTTCTTGAGAAAAAAAGATTTGAAGTGCCGAAAGTTACAGGAATGGTAGAAGGAAACAAAACAATAGTTACAAATTTTATTCAAATTGCAGATTTTATATCCCGCCCCACAGAACACTTATTAAAATTCTTTGCAAACGAGCTTGGAACTTCTAATATGATAGAAAATAAAAGAGTCGTGTTTATTGGAAAATTCAGTTCTTCCCTGTTAAACACTAAGTTAAACAAGTATATTGAAGAATTTGTAATATGTCCTGAGTGCAAAAAACCTGATACAAAATTAATCAAAGAAGACAGAGTTACTTTCCTAAAATGTTCTGCCTGCGGTGCAAGAAGAGCTGTTAGAAGTATAAAATAAATTCTTTTTTAATCAGTTTCATGATAATCAACTTTTTTCTTTGGAAGTTCTACTTTTGCATAAAAATCTGGAATAGGTACAATTCCATTGGATACTAAATTAATTTGAAAATTAATAGGATTACAACTTGTAGTCATTTCTCTTGTTCCAATATACTTATTAAATTGATTTTTAAAAATTTTAAGGTCAGATACTGTTAAGTTTATATTTTTTTTGTTTCGTCTCCCATTTTTATCACATCATAAAAATAAAAAATAAAAATTTTAAATTTCAACAACTTTAAGGTAGTCAGACATATTTCTAGCTTGTTCTTCTATTTCAGTTCCCTTTATTGCAAAATACTCATGAATAAGAGTATTGCCTTGGGGATATTGTATATGTGGAAGCCCTCTTCCATTTTTTAACATTAATTCTGCAAATTTTTTCATTGCATTGCTGCTGCAATTTGCTCCTTGTAATTTTTCTTTTAATTTATCTTTTTCACCTACAAATAAAGTTTGTATATTATTTTCATTTTTCATTTTAAATCACCTCACAATTTTTATTTTAATTAATTTCCTAAATTGATACTACTATATAGTGAATACATATTTATAAACTTTTTCATTTGCCAAACTTTATAATTTTTGCCTGCATTTATCCAAAAGATAAAAATGCCAGGATATAGATTATATTTAAGAGTAGAAAGCCGGGGCTCGCAGTGCAACAGTAATTTTGAAAAGATAATTAAATCAGATTCTATGCCACTGAAGAATTTTTAAGAGAAATAGGGATTCTAAGAAAAATAAAATGTGAATATATAGGAATTCCTGACTGCGAAACCTGTCCAGGAAGTGAAATACTTCTTGAAAAAATAGAACTAATTGAAAAGAAAGAGTAAAAATCTCTAAATTTTTAACTAAAGAAAGTATCATTAAATTTTCACTGAATTAAAAAGGACTGTTTATAACAATATTTTTAAAATACTCTTTCCTTATTATTTATAGATTAAAATGAAAAGTGATTGCCGGACAGGATATTAAAAAATTATTTTTTCTAAGTAGTATTCTAAACAAATTTAAACTAAAAAGAGGTGTGTTTTTACTATGAAAATATTGACAATACATTCAGATTACATTAAATTTGAACCAGTAAAAAAAGCAATTAAGGAAGCAAAAGAAATTGAAAAAATTGAAAAAACAGTGAAAGAGTGCTTAGTTGTTTTTACATCTGTTGAAAAACAGGATGAGGAGAATGTTGAAGGAATTGTAAAAAAATTAATAAATGAAATAAAAAACATAACTGCCCAGATAAAAGTTGATAAGGTTGTTTTATACCCCTATGCTCATTTAAGCAGTAATTTAGCAAGTTCAAGTAAGGCAGAGGAAGTTTTGGAAAAAGCGGAAAATTTGTTAAAAAAAGATTACAAAGAAGTAATAAGAGCGCCTTTTGGATGGTACAAGAAATTTGAAATTTCCTGCAAAGGACACCCTTTATCTGAGTTTAGCAGAGAGTTTAATGCTGACAAGATAATAGAGAAAAAAAGAAAAGAAGAAAGTGAATTCTCAAAATTCTTTGTTATTGATGAAAAAGGAAACTGCGAAGAAATAAATGATAAAAATTGGGAAAATGCAAAAATATGGAAAGACAAAAAAATAAGGACAAATCTTCTCAAGAATTTTGTTAGAAATGAATTAGTTGGGAATACTGCAAAGGATTTTCCAAAACATGTTGAACTAATGAAAAAATTGGAATTATATGATTATGTTCCATACAGCGATGTAGGAAATTTAAGATGTTATCCAAATGGAATGCTGATTTTTGATATATTGAAAGATTATGTATTGTATCAAAGTGCATTAAAATTGGGCTGTATGAAACTGCAAAATCCTATAATGTTTGACGGCACAGAACCAACTATAAAAGAACTTGTAGGGGATTTTCACGAAAAGGATTATAGAGTAATCAGCGAAAAAAAAGAATTTATCCTAAGATATGCAAGCGATCCATTGAATTTTCCAATGCTCAATAAAATAAATATAACATATAAACAGATGCCTTTTGGTATTTATGAAGAAGCATTAAGTTTCAGGCTTGAAAAAAGAGGAGAAACAGTTGGACTTAAGAGATTAAGGGCATTTAACATGCTAGATATCCACGTTTTTACAAAAACAGAAGAAGAATCAACTAAAAAAATTGAGGAACTCTGCTATAATTTCCAAGATATGTTAAAAAATCTAATTGGAGATAAATGGGTTCTTGGATGGGAGATAGTTGAAGATTATTGGAATAAAAACAAAGATTATTTTATAAATATAGTAAAAAATATGGAGTGTCCTACTTTTATAAAGATTATGCCGGAGATGAGTCATTACTATGCATTTAAGAACGAATATCAAGCAATAGGTATGGACGGAGCAAATGTTCAGGTAAGCACATTGCAGTTGGATATCAAGGATGGAAAGAGATTTGATATATCCTATCTTGACAGCGACGGCAAAAAGAAACCTTGTTTTATAATTCACACTGCCCCAATTGGAAGCTTGGAAAGATGCATGTATTTAGTTTTAGAAAATGCTCTCTATATGGAACAAGAAGGAAAAAGTCCAATGCTCCCTCTATGGCTTTCTCCAGAACAGGTAAGATTAATTTCAGTTTCTGAAAGGCACATAGATAAGTGCATTGAATTATCAGAGATTCTTGAAAAAGAAAATATCCGAGTCGGAATTGATGATAGAAATGAGATACTTTCAAAAAAAGTTTTTGATGCAAAGACAAACTGGGTGCCTTACATAATTGTTATTGGAGACAGAGAAGCAGATAAAAAAGAATTCCCTGCAGTAATTAGAGAGAAATCCACCTTAACAAAGGATTACAAAGAAGAAATGAACTGCGGTTCTCTGATAAAAGAAATAAAAGAAAAAATCAAAGGACTTCCATTCAGGCCGTTATATATCAACAAATTTGTCAGTAGAAGAATCAATTTTGTTGAATGGAGCCAGGAAAAAACTAAGAAATGAATTTATTTAATCTTTTTATTGCTTCTTTTTTTTCATTGTTTCCAATTTTAGAATTGTCTAATGCTTCCTTTAAAGTCAAAATAGATGAATCATAAACTTCTCTGTTTACAGGATAAGGAAAGCCGTCTTTTCCTCCGTGAGTATAAGAATATTTTACAGGGTCTTTCCAGCTTGACTTTGCTCCGTACACCAAATCAGAAATTAAGGCAAGAGCCCTTATTTTTTTAGCCCCCACCCCAGATATGGAAATCAACTCTTCATAATTTTTCGGCTGTATTTCATAGGCATTTCTGAGAATCTTCATATCTCTTTCAGTTAAATCTGTTTTTAGTACAGGGTGATGTTCAGGCATAGTGAAATTAATCAAAGTTTTCTGTTTATCTAAATATTTTCTCAAATGATTGACTCCTGCATTTACTAAATCCAGCGAAACTTCTCTTGCAGTTCTGCTTTCTTTAGCAGTCATATCTAAACAATTATCCTCTAATTTATCACAGCATATTGCAGAGTGAGGTTCTTCTATAAAATTATCAATTTCATCTGAAAGCCAGTGATACCTTCTTGCATATCTTGTGTTTTCATTCATTCCCTGCTGTATAACAGCATAATTTCCATTTTCATCCAGAATAAAACAATGATGATACAATTGATAGCCGTCTTGTATAAGAGTATTGTCAACTTTTGCAGTAATTCTGCTTGCATAAACTAATTTTTCTATTTTTTCATCCTTTAAATTAAAAGGATTTTCTCTAAGTTCTATAGGTGTTTTTCTTGAAGTCCCTCCCTTTCCTCCAAAGAACTTAACACCTATATCTTTATCTCTCAAAGCCATTTTTAATGCTCCGCATGTAGTAGTTGTAGTTCCTGAAGAGTGCCAGTCAAACCCAAGAACACAGGAAAGCGCCTGAAAAAAATAAGGATTTGAAATTCTTTTTAAGAACTCTTTCTTTCCATATTCCAAAACTATTGCTTCTGATATAAGTCCTGCAAGAGGAATCATTCTCTTAAACAGCCAATAAGGAGCCCTCCCGGAGTGAAGAGGAAGATTAACACAAGCAGTCTTTTGCATAATAAAATTTATTCTTTTGCTTTTTAATACATTAGGGGCAGTTGTCCGGTATTACAGCATTAAATCTTTTTTACTTAAATAAAAAGTATTTTTGCAGGAATCAATTAAATGATGAGATACTGAAAATTTTGATTTTCTTTTCTTTTCATAATATGTATATAAAATAACATTAACACCGAGTTCTTCAATTTGGCTGATTATCGGACAAAAATCTGTGTCAGATGTTATTAGGATTATCTTTTTAATTGTCTTGAATTTTATTGGAACAGAAATCATATCTGATACTAACAAAGAATCTACTCCTTTCTGTTTAAATTCTGCTATATTACTTCTTGTAATTATTTTCTGGCATCTTCCTTCCCGCAGGATAACCTCTTTATTTTTTTTGAATGCATAAACAAATTTATCATAACTCTCTTTTCTTTTAGCTTGTTCTTTTGAAGGTTCTGCATCCTGATAAGGCGGGGCAGTGTAATAAAACAGATATTTTAAAAGTAAATTTTGATTTTTAGCAAGATTCCTTGCAAATTTTATGTAATCCATTTTTAAACGAATACCCCCTCCAAAATGTTTGGATAATTTAGATAAAAATCCTCCATCTATAAATACTAAAGTATCATCAATCAAAAAAAACACCTTTAAATTTTAAAGAAAAATCATCCGGCAACCTTTTCAGATTACCGGGGAACATGCTGATTATTATTTGTATATTGGAATTTATAAAAATTTCTTCCCGCATTGTTTTCTAAAAATTAAATTCCTATTTTAATACCTTGGGGGCAGTTGTCCGGTATTTTTATATAATGCAGAAAAATTTCAAATCAAAAGCAATCTTTAAAAATATTCTCCATTAAATCTTTGGAATGAAAAATGAAGAACTTGAGGGAGTTGTAAGATTTATAGATAGTTCATTTGGTATTATGAATGAAATGAAAAAAACAGGAAATGTGGAAGGACAGTCATATTTTATTTCAGCAATGTGCAACTGTCTCTCATTTGATTGTAATACGCACTTAAAAGAGTTAAATACCCAAGAAGTATATTCAAACCAAAATCAAACTTTTTATTACTCCCCAAAAAATAAGGTTTCCCAAATAGAAATAGATGAGGATATAAAAATATTGAAAGAAGGATATAAGGTAATATTTCAAAAACTAATTTAAGTTTATCTTTTTATTTAGTTAATATGAAAGTTAGTAGAGTAGGGCTTGCAAGATATCTGTCTTATATCTTCAAAGACAAGGAAAAAACTCTTCTGTTATTCTCAAACTTAATCAGAACTTATGATGATAACCCCTTCTTAAAAGAAATAGGTGTAACCAGCAGTTTATCAACAGGGATAGATACTATTTATTCAGTAAAAGAACAGTTTAGAACATTCAAAGATAATGGGCAAACTGACCAAAATTCAAAAGATTACGAAAACATAACAGCTGGAAGAGATTCTATTACAGCATTTATATCTATGTTGAACTTTTCAAATCTTATACCTAAAGATACAAATTTTAGAACCCATAGTCTTATTGAAGAGGAGTACATCCCAAAAGAAGATGATTCTTTGATGGCAGAGGATATTAAAGAGGATATGATTCTTTTAGAAGACTTAGTAAGCCATCAGTCATTTGAAACTATTTCCAGAAAAAAAATAGGTGGAAAATCCTTCTATTCGTATTTAAAAGATAGTATAACAAAAATAATTGATTATGCAAAAGCAAATCCAAAAACACCCTGCGATTTTAGGTTAGAACCAAAAGAAGATGAAAAAGCAGAAGATTTGAATAAGCTTCTCCCCGCTGTTTACAGAATAGTAAAGGATACTGCAAATTCCTAAATTCAACAGCAGGATTTTTACTTTACTAAAATAAAAATCCAAGAAATCCAGATTCTTTCATTGGCTTTGCTTCAAGCAAGTTATTTGTGAGATTATCTATTTCAATATTCATATCCAAATTAGATTCAAAATCTAGTTCGTTTTCAAGATTTAAAACCCATCTTCTTTCAAAATTATTTTTTATCAAATGCTGTATTTTTCTTTCTTTTTTTAAGTCAACGGGATTTATAACAGAACCTTTTTTTAAAAAAAATATATTGCCTGAATCATAATCTTCATTCAATGCTGAATATGAAACAAAAGAAAGGCATCTCCCGACATATTCGCCAAAAGCAGTAATATTCTTTTCACTAAAAAAATGCCTGTCCTTTTTTGGAATTATAGAAAAATCAACATCATCAGATTCAAGAAAATAACAGTTGGGATTCTTTCCAGTAATTTCATTCATTATTCTATAAAATTCAGGAACATTAGAACAGCGTATATTATGGTTTTGAGGAAGGATAGTGATGTAATTTTTTTCTTTTTTATTAAATTCTTTCATCGTTTCTCTTTCGCAAAAAAGCTGGTAAGCCCTTACATACATTCCTTTTTTTGTTTCATCATCAAAGAATTGTATATCTTCTATATGCCTCTTTATTTTAATATCAATATAATCTCTTGATTCTCCTGATTCCAATTGAATTTTTTCTTGTTTTGATAAATTTAAAACAGGAAAATTGCCGAAAAAAACCTGATAAAAAGGATGGACATGAAGAATTAAATCTCTGTCTTCAATTTCTTCTTCTAAATGTCTTATTGAAATTTCAGGAAATGTTTTCTTTTTACTGCTGAAAAATCCCATATCATTAATTTAAAAAGAAAATTTTAAAAAAGGTTTTAAAGTAATAACTTTCTCTAATTTATTTATGAAATATTTGTTTGCATTGCTGTTTTTATTCTCTATTTCCTTTGCAGAGAATTGTTCTCTTGAAAATCCTGATTTATGTACAGACAGAAACAGCTGTCTCCTAAATTCAGGATTCTGGTGCACAAATACCTGCAGTCCGAATGAATGCTGTGTCTCTTCCTGCAATGAAAATTGCATAGATAAGGAAATAAAAGAAACACTCTGTTTTGCAGGCTCCTGCATAGAAACTGGAAATAAAAAAAGTGTTGAGTGCTGTCTTGATTCTAACTGCAAAAATGGAAAATGCATAAATAACTCCTGCTTTTCAATTGAAGAAGAAATAATTGTAAAAGCAAAAAGTTTTTTTGAAAAAATTATTCAATTAATAGTCTCGCTATTTCATCAGGCATAAATGCCTCGCCGTATTTTACTTTTATTTTCTCCCCCCAATATTCAGTCCTTAATTTTGGCCAAACTTGAAACTCTCTTACATTCTGGCTTTTATAGCATTCAGAGAATATCTTAATTTTTTCATCAAAAAAATCGCTTATGTCACATACATTAACTCCTTTTATCTGCAGTTCCGATTTCGGAGATTCATAACAGAATAAATTTATTCTTGGAATACCGCCGTTTGAATGGGAATTATATGCACCTGTCTCACAGTGGTAAACTGCTTCTTTTACAGCATAGTAAACATCTCTATGTATTCTGTGTATGTCCTCTTTCTGCGGTATTAAAACAATTTCAGGCTTGAAGTTTTTTATTGTTTTAATAATCCTCTCAATTACTTTTGTTTTGTCTCCTTCAAAAAAATTATTTTCAAAGCCGTAAATTTCATATTCAGCAGAAAGCCTTTTGCAGGCAGATATAAATTCATTATTCCTTTCATCAGCAAGATTAACTGCATTAACTAAATTAGGGCCTGTTCTCCCTCCAGTAATTAAAACAACTTTAGTTAAATTTCCTTTTTTGTGTTCCTTTAATAAGTATCCTCCGCAGGATAATGTTTCATCATCAGGATGAGGAGCAAAAACAAGTGTTTTCACAATATTTTAAATTAAGTTAATTTTTTATATATTATGGATATATTACAATCAATTATTTTAGGGGCAGTTCAAGGGATTACAGAATGGCTGCCAATTTCCAGTTCAGGACATTTAGTTATTTTCCAGCATTTTTTCAATATAAATGTTCCAATATTTTTTGATGTTATTCTCCACTTAGGAACGTTATTTGTTGTTTTAATTGTTTTTTACAAAGATATTCTTAATTTAGACAAAAAAACAGTTCTTTATTTATTATCAGCAACTTTTATTACTGCAGTTATTGGCTTTTCATTTAAGGAAATTTTAGAGTCATTTTTCTCAAATATCCTTGCAGTTGGGATTGGACTTTTAATTACAGGTTTATTATTATTCTCAACAAAATCAAAAAAAGGAAAAAGAGAAATGAATTTTTCTGATTCTCTTTTAATCGGACTTTTTCAAGGTATGGCAATAATTCCTGGAATATCAAGAAGCGGAGCAACAATATCTGCAGGAATTCTAAGAAACCTAGACAGAGAAAAAACAGCGGGATTTTCTTTTATTCTTTCAATTCCAGCAATTCTTGGAGCTGTATTGCTTGAATTTGATTTAAAAGGCATTGAATTAATCCCTGTATTAACAGGTGTTTTAACTTCAATAATAACTGGTTATTTTTCAGTTAAATTCTTGTTAAAAATTATTAAAAAAGAAAAATTCTATATTTTTTCTTATTACTGCTTTTTTTTGGGTTTCTTTATAATCCTGTTGACTTTCGTGTAAATCCAGAAAAACAAATAAAAAATTAAAAGAGAAGTTAGAATAAAAACAAGTCCGCCGATATTGCACATTAAAATACTGCTGTTTTCTGCTGTTATTCTTTCTGCATCAAAACCATTTTTTACAAAAAAATCAGTTAAATCTTCAAGTGCTATTTTTGATAAGATACTTTTTATTACATACCCTGAGTTGATACCGCAAAGAGAAGTTTCTCTGTTAAGTTCAATAAAAACAGCTTTTTGAGAGTTCAAGCTTCTATTTTCAAAAATTAATTTCCATAAGCATCCATATTGTGTGTATCTATGTGTGCTTTCATTAATTTGACTGCATTTTTCTGAAGATATATTGTGCTTAGCATAAATAGTAGAGTATTTATATTCATAATAAACTGCCAGTCCTTCATATATCCACTCTATTTTATTCTGCATAAAAACATCCGGCGTTAAATAATGCACAAGTTCATGTACAAGCTGTGTTTCAAAAAAAATAGGATTATCTAAATACTCTTCTTTGCATGAGAAATAGATATTATTTTCAAGATAATTATAGCAGGAAGGAGAATTTTCTCCGCATTGTTCTGTTAACTCCTGCATAGATACAAATAAAATTTGAGGTTTTTCTTTTATGGGCAGAAAACCAATTGTTTTTTCAAGAAAATTATAAGAATTAACTAAAGGTGTTTCAAGCAGTTTTTCACACTCTGCAAATGAGAAAGATAATAATAAAAACAAAACAAATGCTCTTTTCATCTATTTTAAGAGTAATTTATCATTTAAATTATTTTAATATATTCAAGAAGCCTAAAAATAAAGGCAGTAGAATACTATTAAAATATTTGTTTTTCATTATTTAAAATGGAGAGCGCACTTTTTTTGCTGGCATATCAAAGCAAAGGCGGAGATAGAAGATTTTTTTTGAAAAATGAAGATGTTGATGCAGTTAAGATATTAGAAAGTGAGGGAGTATCTTTAATTACAGCAGAAATCCCAGAAGAATTAACTTTAGAGAATGCCTGCACAAATAAACATGATTTTGATATTTCTCTTGTTGAAGATTTCTTAAGAACAGTTCCAGAAACTTATCCAGACTCAAGAATATTCATAGGTGGACAGCACCACACTGCTCTTGTAAATGCATCAATTACAAAGCCAAAAACAGTTCTTTGGTTTGACAGACATACAGATATGTACGGCGAGTTTGATAATTATCATTTAATTACTCCGCTTTATGCAAAAGTCCTAAGGAATATTATAAATGAATTCCATCCCGAAGTTTTTCATTTTGGATATTTAATAACTCCAAATGTAAATAGTCCTTTTGATGATAGTGAGCATATTGAAGTTAATTCCATACTAGAAACAGTTGTAAAAGAAAAAATTAATTTTTATCCAAATACTTCTTTTTATGAGGGAGATTTAAAAAAACTGCATAAACTAATAAATTATACTCTTGATTTTAAAAAGATTGATAATCTAAAAAATCAGGAATTAATGGTTTCAATTGATTTGGATGTTTTTTTAGACGGACCCTCTTTATATCCCTCAGGAATAGTTGATTTTGATAAAACTGTCAAATTTTTAGAAGAAATATCCGATAATAATCAAATAAAAGGACTTGATATCTGTGAGATGAATCAAACAAGTTTAAAGGATGTAACAACTGCTGCGAAAATGATAAAAAGAATAATTACTGCAGTTAATATTAAGTGATTGATAATGGAAGAAAAAATTAAAGGTTTTAAAATTGAAAAGGAAATGAAAGTTTCTGAATTAGTCAATCAGATGGGCTTAGCCGGTTTTCAGGCTTCAAATGTATCTCAAGCAGTGAATTTAATAAAAAAAATGAAAAAAGAGAAAGCAGTTATTTTCCTTAGTTTCACAGCAAATATGGTAACTTCAGGACTTAGGGAAGTTTTTGCTAATTTATGTAAAAACAAAATGATTGATGTGATAGTAACTTCAATAGGAGGAGTTGAAGAAGATTTAATGAAATCTTTTAGTTCTTTCCTTCTTGGAGATTTTGAACTTGATGATAAGGAACTTCACAAACAAGGATTAAACAGAGTAGGTAATATTTTGATTCCAAACAAAAGTTATGAGGACTTGGAGGATTTCTTAATGCCTTTTTTTAAAAAAATGCTGGAAATCCAGAAAAAAGAGAATAAACTTCTATCTCCAAGCAGGATAATCTTTGAACTTGGCAAATCAATAAAAGATGAGAATTCTTTTTTATACTGGGCTGCTAAAAATAACATAAAAGTAATTTGTCCGTCTCCAACAGACGGTGCATTTGGACTTCAGTTATTTTTCTTCAAGCAGAAATTTCCAGAGTTTGGCATAGACATAACAGCAGATATGAGCGAAGCATCAGATATTGTGTTAAATGCAGAAAAAACAGGAGCAATTATTTTAGGAGGAGGTGCTGCAAAACACCATACAATAGGACTTAATTTATTAAGAGAAGGACTTGACTACGCTGTTTATGTAACAACAGCTGGAGAATATGACGGCTCTCTGTCAGGAGCAAAGCCAAAAGAAGCAAAATCCTGGGGCAAGATAAAAGAAGAATCAAATGTAGTTTCAGTTGTAGGTGATGCCGTAATTATATTTCCATTAATAGTGAGTTCTTTATGAATTATCTTATAATTCCTCTTTCATTATCAGCAGGTTTCTTGTCAAAAACAGTTGATATTATTGAAGACAACAAAATAAAGAGATATTCATTTTTATCTCTAATTCTCGGGATTTTATACGGCGCACTGTTGTCTTACTCAGCATCTTTATCTCTTAATCTTTCTTCTTTTATTCTTGGAGTTATTTTTAGTTTATTCTTATCAAAAAAAATAGATGCAAAAGGACATTATCTTGCTATGTTTTCTTTTTTTGTTTCAATCTTTATTTTTGGATTTGGCGGAATAAATTTTGCTCTTCTAATAGTAATCTTATTATTCTCTTATCTTGACGAATTAATTGACAAGAAAATTAATTTTCGTTTTGCCTTGGATATTGCCTGTTTTGTTATTTCTTTAATTTTGAATGACTTTGATATTTTTGCATTTATTATTTTCTATGATTTATCCTATCTTCTAATGTCAAAAATAGAAAAAAAATATTTTGTTTAAAGAAAATTAGGAAGTGCGGAGCCTTTTCACAAAATCAACAGCAGTTATTGAAAACCCTGCTGATACTGAAAATATTATGATGTTTCTCAAATCCAAGTTCCCGAATAAAGACTGCATCAAAAACATCATAAATGCAAAGGAAGAAACAGAGGTTAAGAAAATAGAGAGTATTTTTTTAAAAAGTTCATATCTTGCCATAATTATTAATAAAAAGTTATTAATTTAATAATTTTCTATTTTTTTTAATGAAAAAATATGTTTTTTTGGCATTTTTGCTCTTTTTATCAGTATCATTATCAAAAGATTACTCTTATCAGGGGATTTACACAAATGCAACAATAGACAAAAATGGTGATGCAGATGTAATTCAGGAATATGTTATGGATTTTTCAGGCAGTTTTACATATATGTACAAATATTTTGTTTTAGATACAATTGAATATGTATCTAATTTTGAAGTTTATGACAAATCAACAGGAGAAAAATTAGAAGTAACAGCAGAAAAAGAAGATGGTAATTTGATCTACAGGTGGTTTTACAGCGCACAAGATGAGTCAAAAACATTTATCCTGAAATATAAAATGATTTCCCTGGCTAGAGCAAGAAGTGATAAAGTAAGAGTTTATTACACTTTAATTGAAAGAGACAGAGACATGACTGTATTTTATTCAGAATCTATTCTTTCTTTTCCAGATAAACCCCTTCTAAATTCAGAAAGAACAAATTTGGATTCAGAACTATCTTGGATTAATGAAACAACTTTAAAAATAACTTCCTCAAATATACAAAGCAATGTTCCTCTTGATTTTGAAATTTATTTTGATGATGATGTTTTTAGTTTAGAGGACAATTTTGATAATTTCAGATACAAATATTCTCTTGAAATATCTTATTTTATAGAATGGCTGAGAAATATAGTAGTATTTATCTTAGTCATTCTGCAGATATTATTCATTCTAAAAAAATGGAATATATCCAAAAGAACTGTAAAAGAATATGAAAAAGAGGATATGACTCTCCCTAAATTAAAGCCGGCAATAGCTGGTTTTGTTGTTGATGAAAGAGTAAATTATAAGGAAATAACAGCAACAATTCTTGATTTGGCAGTAAAAGGCTATATCTTTATAAAAGAAGACAAAAAATCCAGATTTGGAATTTTTGAAAAAAAAGATATTTACTTGATGAACTTAAAGAAAAAAACAGACAGGTTGTCAGATTATGAGAAAAAAGTTTTGCGAACTTTATTTTCAAAAAAAGACAAATGCTGTTCTTCTAATTTTCTGCTTAGTTCCTCTCTTTTTCTGATTTTTCCTTTTACAGCCATTTGAATTACCTCCTCTTTTTTATATCTCTTCCAAATTGTATTAACAACCTTCTTCCCTCTTGTTTTCATTAATGTCAAATATCCAGGATTCCCCAGTCTCTTCCTCAAGATTTCTGCACTTTTCCTTCCTCCAATCTTCCCGCCTTTAACCTGCCCCCAATT
>CAZVOT010000015.1:0-17352 GCA_964628775.1 Candidatus Woesearchaeota archaeon | reverse complement strand
AAAGAACTCGATGCAAAAATTGAAAAGTTAAGTCAGTCAGAGAGTAAACAACAATAAAATAGGTGATTAAGATAGAAGATAATTTAAAAGAAAAAACAATTGAACAATTACAAGCAATAAAAAAACTGAAAGAAGCAGAATTAGCAGCTAAACGTTCTACTCTCAGCAAATTCTGGAGAGGAGAGGTAGGCAGTAGTGCAATATCTTCAGCAATTAAAAAAAGAGCATCAGATTGGGCAGGTAGAAGAACAGGTTTGATTTCAGCAGGAAGCAAAATAAAAGAAAAATTTACTCCAGCAGAAGATTCAAACTTGAGAACATTTGGAAAATATCTTCCTCAAAATGTAGAAAGAGCAGGAGGATGGATAAAACAAAAAGGAACAGCAGAAGGTGGAGGATTTGGATGGGGAGGATTTTTCTTAATATTTATGGCAATTGCAGTATTAATTTTCATATTCTTAGGAGCATCAGGAGGTTATTTTAACAATATACCTATCTTAAGTGCATTTACAGGTTTGCTTCAGTCAAATCCAATATTAAACAGATTTTCATCGCAGTATCAATTGGAACAAAAATTAGGCGGAGCAGAAGGACTTAGTTCAGGTTTTGCAGACATCTTTGCACCAATTACAAATCCTCAATCATATTTAATGCAGCAGCAGTCCCAGTGGGCAGAAGAATCAAGTCCAGCATTATCAACTTCAATGGCTCCTCCTTCAATAGCATTTGATCTTTTTGATTTCAAGGCATCTCCTGAGACAATGTTTGTAAATTCAGTAAGAGACCCGAATCTTCTTTGGGTAGACAATTGCGAGGACTCCAAGATAGCTGGATGTGAAATTGGAAATTCAATAACATCCTTCTCTTCAAAAATAAAAAACACAGGAGGTTCTTCAATAGAAAATCTCCAAGTTTATGTTAATGTAACATTTACAGGTTATGAGGACTGCTTAGAAACTTGGGGCTGTGACTGGGGAGCAGAAGGTATAGATAATTATGATACAACAAGCAATCCGCACGCAATATATGCAACATTCAAGTGCGGTAAAGATTCTGGATGGGAATGCTGTTCAGGAATAGATTCAGAGTGTACAGAAATTATAGCAGGAGGATGTTCTAATTACCCTTCAAGTCTTATGTCTTCTAATCCAAATTCTAAGATATTGAGATACAATCTTTCAAATATTCCAAAAGGAGTTACAGATTCAGTTTACTGCAAAGAAGTGGAATTTAATTTTGGAGATATAAATTATTTCAAAGGCAGAGCAGAACAGATGGATTTATACGCAGTTTCAGATTATTCAACAAGAGCATATTTTCCAATTTCTTTTATAGAAGACAAATATGCAATGGATTTATTAACAGCAGACAAAATAACTTTCAGCCAAGGCACTTCAGTTACTTCCCAAGGCCCGATTAAAATGTATATGGGAACATTTGACCAGCCAATTAGGGTAGACACAAACAGAGATTTCCCTCTAAAGTTAGGTGTAATAAATGTAGGAGAAGGAGAGGTATTAAAATTATATAATGTAGTTGTTTCAATACCAACCGAGTTAGTAACAGAATTAGTTTTTCCAGATACAAATTGGCAAGTATTAAATTGTTATAATGAAATAGATTCTCCTTCTCAATGTGAAAAGTGTTATGAAACAGGAAACTGCTGTGAT
Organism: Candidatus Woesearchaeota archaeon; assembly: GCA_964628775.1. Taxonomy (GTDB): domain Archaea; phylum Nanobdellota; class Nanobdellia; order CAZVOT01; family CAZVOT01; genus CAZVOT01. Next base: position 15,682 of record CAZVOT010000015.1, on the reverse strand, counting down.
GAAGCTAAATTAAGTCCAGATGCACAGCGTTCATTATGTTATTTACAAGTTCCAGATACAGTAACTAATGCAGGACAGTACAGAAATATACAATATAATTCTTATGCGTATAAACCTTGTATAGAAGGAAAAACAGAAAAATGTATGTCCCTTGTATGCACAACATCTGACTGCGGAGTAATTAGCACAAGCTTGAATATAAATAAAGATACTAATATGGGTTCAGCCCTTAGAAAAACATATATGATAAGAACAGATTCCTATTATCAATATATGAAATCAACAACTGAAAAAGTATTTATAGGTGTTATATAAAAATGAAAAAAACAATAACTCCAATAATTTTCTTGATTCTTCTATCAGGCTGTACAATGACAAGAAATGTACAGGAAACAAAATTAACTTCCTGGCAGGGTTTAGGCATATTATCTTTTGAAGTTCAGGGGAATAAAGACATTCCATCAGGAAGCCAGGCATATGTCAGTCTATTAATTAGAAACAATGCTCTTGGACTTAAAGCAAGAGATGTCATAGGAAGGTTAGAAAATGTTGAACCGTTTGTTTTTAGAAACTGCACAGAGGGGTATGTAACTTCAAAAGATATTTACCCAGTAGAGGGAGGCTGTGTAAACACAGCATTATTTAATGACAACGGAAAATCCTATGCAGAACATCACATAAGAGATTTATTCAATGGAGAAGAAATGGAATTATTATGGTTAATAAGAGCTCCCACAGGAGCAGAAACAGCACAGAGTATTTTTAATCATAAAATCTATGCAACTTTAAATTATAATTATTCAACAATTTCAACAGTTAATTTAATAGCAATGTCCCAGACAGAAATGACTAGAAGGAGACAGGAAGGAGAAAAATGGGATATAAAAGGAGACACAACTAATACAGCAGGAGATTTAAGCATAGATAATTCAATGACAAACCAGCCAATGATTTTCCAGACAGACGGAACAAATATAGTAAGTCCTGAATATTATTTGTCTTTTAAAATAGTTGACAAAGGCGGACAAGGTAATGGAATGACGGCAGGGGATATTAATGTAACAATTTATATTCCAGACGGCATTTTTGTTGACCCAGAAAAAGTAATCAGGAAAGATTACAAATGGGATTGCTATTGCAGTAATGGAGCGCATCTTGCAGGAGATACAAATAAAAGAGCGTGTCCATTAAGTTCTTGTACTCTTCTAAACAAACAAATTTCAACAGGAGAAGTTATTACAGAATCATTAATAACTCTCCCTTTCCAAATAGATTCAACAGAATTAAATGATGTCTTGATTGCATCTTCAATTGGAGAAAAAACATATACATTCTACACACAGCTGGATTATCAGTACAGAATCTCGGCAGATACAACTTTAAAAGTTGTTCCAATCTAATAAGTTATTAAAAAATAACAATTATTCTTTTTCTTTAAATTACAAAATCTTTAAATACTAAAATTGCTATTCATATTTTTATGAACAAAACAATAATGGCAAGTTTATTTTTGTCAATAATTCTTCTCTCTGGTTGCACCCAAGGGGGAACTAAAACTCAAACTCCATCAGGAATTGGACTTATAATATCAAGCTTTTCAGCTGATGTTGCAATGCTTTATCCGTCAGATTCAACAGTTCTTACATTAAAAGTTGCAAATAATGGAGGAAGAGTTGCATCAGATATTACAGCACAGTTAAAATTCTTCGGAGACTTAAACCTTCAAATATCTGAAGCAAATCAAGTTCTTGGAAATAATTTAACACCAAAAGATGAAGATATTTTTCAATTCAGGTTATCAGCACCTTCTACTATTTTAATGCAGAATGTTTATTCTCCAGCAGCAGAAGTTTGTTATTCATATTCAACAATAGCACATCAGGATTTCTTATTAACAGGAGGAAAATGGAGAGGGGAACTCCCAACATTAGAATCTGGTTCAACAGTTGGTCCGTTTAGTACTTCAATTGAAGTCAGTTCACCAATAAAAGGAACTTCTTCTATGAAACCTATTAAATTAAATGTTGAAAGAACAGGAACAGGTTTTATATCAAATGGTGTAGGTATAACAATACCTGTAGGTAGTTCAATTATCAGTTATGGAACAAAGAATTATCTAAGTTCAGTAACATTAAAAATACCAAAATTAAAATACTGCGGTGTTTCAGGTACAGAACCTTGCATAACAATAAGTGATTCAACACCAACTTGTCCATTAGGAATATCTTGTGATTTATCTTCTGGAATATGTAGCGATTCTAATTCTAGTAATTGCATCTTTGAAGTTAATGAATTCAAATGCCAGAATGATGCAGACATAACATACTGGAGTTGTTCAGTTGATACAACATTACTCAATCAAGGAGAAGCACTTAGATTAATAGCAGGAAACACAGGATTATTCAGATTATATGTAAATAGTGCAATGGATGCAGATTCAACATTAGAGTACACAGGAAAAATAAGAGCAAAATATGACTACAAATACTGCATAGACACAAAAGTAGACTTCCCTGTTTCAATAAGAGTAGTACCTGAAGAGTAAAAATCATCTCACAAATATCCGATTTTTACTTTTCTTTTTAACTTTTTTCTTTTCTTAATAACTTAAGGTAATTTTTTGTTATCCTGCATTTGAAAAATAATACCTTCTTTTAACTAAAAAAACATTTCATCTTTTATTATAATCCCCATCATAATTTTTATATACCTCTCTTGTTTTCTTTTTTTAACTATGAAAAAAATATTTTTCTCATTAATCTTAATCTCTTTTATTCTTGGCTGTACTGCAATAAGTTCTGATACTAATACAGGAACATCAGGAACAAAAGCAACAGGAAGCGGTGTAGAAATTACAAAATTTTCAGCAGATTATCCTAATTTATTAGAAGGAGACAGTACTTTATTTAATGTCCAAATTATAAATAACGGCGATGCAATTGCATCAGGGATTACTGCACAGTTATATAACTACGGCAGTTTAACAGGAAATGAATTTGCACAAACATCTGATTCAGAACTAAGAACTCTAGAAAAAGAAGAATTTCTTTTTAGAACAAAAGCTCCAGAAGATATTAAACTCAAAACAACTATCTCACCTTATGCAAGAGTATGTTATTCTTATAAAACTGATTCTTATCAGGATATTTTACTTACAGACGGCGACTGGAGAGGAGAACTTCCTGTTCTTAAGTCCGGCTCAAGCAAAAGTCCTTTTACAATAACAATTACAGCACAGCAGCCAATGAGAGGGCTTTCAGATGAAAAATTAATTAGATTTGAAGTTCAGAAAAAACCAGAAGGCTTTGCATCAAACGGCACAGATTTTACTCTTGATGCACCACAAGGAAGAATGAATTATGGTGATAAGGATTACATAAAATCCTTCCAAGTTCAAGTTCCAAAATTAAATTACTGTTCATCAGGAGGGTGTATATCCTTTTTTCCTTCAAGAACATTTGACGATTCAATGTCCTTAGGAGGGAGTACATCTCTTTCATCTGAAGGAGAGCCTTACTTGTCTGGAAAATCAATTAAAACACAAATAAAAGCAAATGAATATGGTTCTTTTTTCTCATTATCAGGAAATATGGATACACTAAATTTAATTGATGATACCTCCCCTATCTATAATTTATCTTTTTGGGTTTATGTAAAGGATATAAATGCAAATTTGAGTAATTATAAAACATTTTCAGATATCTTTCCATTAAAAAGGGTAGGTATAGGGAATATACAAGATGAGGGACAGGATACAAATGGTTATAGATGGAGTAATGTATTTCCCGTTTCTGGAGAGTGGAAAAGTGGATGGAATTTTGTTAATTTGATAGCAACTGAGAGTAATAAGATAGGGACTCCTTTAGGAGATCCAAATTTTATTCTAATTCAAACAAAGTTATCTTCTCTAGTTTATAATGAATATATTTACTTTGATGGTTTTTCTATATACCCTCTTTTATCTGGGGATTTTATCTGCAAGGATTGCTCTGATGACACAAATTATTACTGCTGTGATTTGGATTTATCAAATCCAGAAAAAGCAAAATTAATAGGCGGTGAAAAAGCAAATTACAGGTTATATTTAAAGAGCAATATGCAGGATTCAGGAACAAATGAATACACAGGAAGAATAAAAACAGCATTGGCTTACAAATACTGTGAGGATACAAAGGAAGATTATCCTATCACAATAACATTAAGTCCTGAATAATCCCACTAATAATTTTTATTGAATCTTTATACATACATTACTTTTTGGGTAAAAATAAACTTTAAACACTGAGCAGATTTTTCGGCAGAAAAGCATAATTTATCAGAAAACATTCTTTTACATCTTCCATAAAAAATAACATATTGACTTACTTCTTTCCTCAATATTCCAAGTAAAAAATATTATAAATCCCAATTTTTTAATCTATTTAATAATGAAAAGAACAATTTTATCATTTATCTTAATAGCATCCATTCTTGGCTGTACTTCAATTGAAACAACAGATACAAATATCTCTCTGACAAAAACAAGCAATGGACTTTCAATTGTTTCTTTTAATTCTTTTCTCAATCAGTTAATACCTGGTGATGCAAATACACTAACATTAGTTGTTGCAAATGGAGGAGAAGGAAAAGCAGAGAATATAACAGCAACATTATTCAACTTCGGCTCGGGTTTTCAAAATATAACTCCTGAAACAATAGATATGAATGGATATCTGGCAACAAATAGTGGTGTAAAGGGTTTATATCTAAACCCAGAGGACAGTGCAAGTTTTATATGGGAAATAAAAGCAAAAAACAGAGATGTTGTAAAAGCAACAACAACATACTCTCCAAAAGCAAGAGTTTGTTATTCATATTCAACACATAGTATTGCAGATTTATTCTTAACAGATAAATTATGGAAAGGAACTCTCCCAACATTATCCAGTTCTTCTACAAAAAGTCCTGTTGAAATACAGATTACCTCAAGAGCACCTATTAGAGGAAATACCATAAATGAATCCCTGACTTTTGATGTTACTTTCCCAGATTCAAGTTCAGGTTATATTGCAGAAGGAAACGGAGCAGTTGTTGGAAAAAGAGATTATCTGCAGAGTTTCAGCATCAAAATTCCAAAAGGAGATTCTAATATTGAAGTTGTTGATTTAGATTTAGTTACAAATACAATAACTCAAGATTCTTGGAGTTGTTCAATTAATTCTAATTCTTATGAATGTTTTATCTCTAATCCAAATGATTTATACTTAGTCCAGGGAAAATCAAGGAAATTCAGAATAGCATTTGATACATTGAATATTCCTTCTTCTGACTTTGAGCAGACATACAAAATTGAAGCAACAGCAGTATACAAGCACTGTATAACAACAGAAACTTCACCAGTAATTACAATTTTAGTTGAGGATATCTACTAATCCAATTAAAATTAACTTTACGACACCATCTTATAGAAATATACTAAACTTTACGATACCCTCGCAAACTATTTAATAAAAAAATCAATTCCCTGTGCAGTTATCTTGTTCTTTCTCTTAATTTCATCAAAAATTTTCTTCTGCTTTTCATTCATTTGAGAGTTGTATTTTGCTTCAATCAAAGAATCTTTTGTAATAAAATCAATTTCAATTTTGTTTTTAAGATAATAATTGGGTTTTTCAGATTTTATTTTCAAAAAAACAAGATTCTCATAACTGGCTCCAAAATCCTTCTCATTGGTAATTAAATTTTTAATGCCGACATCGCCTGCATAAATCTTTTTTGGAGAGGTTAACCCCTCATTTAATGAACCGGAAAATCTTGAAACAGTATAAAATAAATAAGCTTTTTCAAAATAATTTATGTATCTTTTTGTGCTGTCAACAGATATTCCGAGCATATTGGAAAGTTTATTATAGCTTACAATTTTTCCAACCCTCTCACATAGGAGTATAAAAAGTTCTCTAATTATCTTCTCATTTATTATGTTGTATCTAGCAACTATATCCTTGTAGATTATGCTGTCAACTAATTCCTGCATATATTCCCTGTCTTCTGTTAAAACATAATAAGGAATCCCTCCGATTCTTAAATAATCCTTGAAATATGATTCAAGTTTAGCCCTGTCAGATTTTTTAACATCAGCATTCTTGAATTTTAAAAATTCCAAAAATGTAAGAGGCATTACTTCAATTGTTTTTGTTCTTCCTGTAAGCATTGCTTTTTTATCATTCATTAAGCTTGCTGTTGAAGAAGAACATATTACTTTTATGTTTTCATTGTCATAAATGCTTTTCAATTCCATTTCAAAATTTTCTTTTGAAGTAATCTCATCAATAAAAAAATAAAAAAAATCAGAAACAGATTTTTTATGAATCTCTCTGTATTTTTCAATAATCTGGTGTATTGAATAATCTTTTAGATTAAAAGAATCAAGATTTACAAAAAGAATACTCTCTGGCTTTGTTTTTTTTAAAAGAAAATCAATCTCCTGCTTCATAATTGTTGTTTTTCCAATTCTTCTAATTCCTGTCAAAAAAATTATTTCCTTTGATTTTAGGTTTTCATTTATCTTATCAAGATAAATTTCTCTCAAAAAACTTTTTTCTTCAAATTTTCCCTCCCACCAGGGATTTTGTTTGAAAAGTTCTGCTTCCATTAATTAGATTATAGAGAAATTACATATATAAACTTTACGACACCATCTTATAGAAATATACTAAACTTTACGACGCCATCGTAAACTCTAAAAAAACTGCTTTAATGATTTGTCTTTATCTTTTTTTTCATCAATCTTATCAATTTTTCTTTTAATTTCCCTATTCTTGTCAAATACAGGAACACCATATACACCGTCATACCCAGGTAAAAATTCCATCTTTCCTGTTCTTATCTTTTCAATAATTCCTCCTATTTTCTCATCAACTTCATTTATCTCTTCAATTTTGGAATTAAGCAGTATCTCAAATTCAGTTCCAAATCTGGAAATAAAATTATTGTATCTCTCCAAAACAAACTTTGTGCCAACTCCTTTATTATAAACTCCAGATATTACCTCAGCCAAAGGAATTGCTTTTTTAAAAGGAATAGAATTTTTAGGAACAAATCCTTCCCCCCTGTCAGCAAGTTCGCATACTCTATGTAAAACACCAACAGTTAAAGGTTTTTTACATTTAGGACAAATATTCCCAATCTTTATGCTCTCAGAAGGATTCAAACAAATATTGCAGTTTCTATGCCCGTCAAAGTGGTATTTTCCCTCTTCAGGATAGAACTCCAAAGTAAAAGAAAAATTTTCCTTGTTTTTTAGGTTATTATATAAGCAAGTGTAAGAGTCCAATTTTGAAAAAACATTGGCTTCTCTGCCTATTTTACTGGCAGAATGGCAGTCAGAATTGGAAATTAAAGTATATTTATCCAAAGCAGATATCCTCCAATTCATTGCAGGGTCAGAAGATAGTCCAGTTTCAATAGCGAATATTCTGTTGGTGAATTCTCCGTAGCAGTCCTCAATTCTGTCAAAGCCGGACATTGAACCAAATACAGAGAACCACGGCGTCCAGACATGTGCTGAAATTAATAAGGCATTTTCACAAGTCCCAAAAACTTTCTCAGCTAATTTTATAGAACTAAGTCCGAGAATAGGACGCCCGTCAGCTTTCAAATTTCCAATTTTTGAAAGTTCCTTATTTAGATTTTCTGCATCTTCAATAGAAGGCATTAAAATCAAATGATGAACCCTTCTGCATTTTCCATCCTGTGAATAAATTGTTGAAATCTCAGAAGTTAACACAAACTTCTGTTCATTACACTCATAAAATCCATTTCCAATAGGACTTAATTTTTCCTTAATTTCTTTCATCCACAAAGGATGAGTGAAATCTCCAGTTCCAAGTAAAGTGATTCCTTTTATTTTTGCAGATTTAGACAAGCTCTCAATATTCATATCTTTTGAAGTAGCCCTGGAATATTTTGAGTGTATATGCAAGTCAGCAATTCCCATTTAGAATAATTGAATATAGAAAGAAAATATAAATTAACCTATTTTTTACTGTAAAGCGAATTAACAAATTTATTATGAACTTTGAATGCTTTTTTATCTCCTGTTTTTTTGAGCCATTCTACATATAAATCAATAAATTTTAACCTGTCAAGAAAATTCTTTTCTTTCTCTTTGTCAAGTTCCTTTAAATCAATTTTCATTTGATAAACTTCAATTTATCTTTAACTTTAAATTTTTCTATAAACATATTAAATTCATTTAAATCAAGAATATCCTTAAAAATATTATACAAGAATCTTGCATCTTCAATATCCTTTTCAGAACCCAGATAAAGCTTGTATGGAATCTGAAGATTCGGCGGAGAGACATAAAAAATATTTTCTTTAACAATAATTTTATATTTATTTTTTAAAGTATATTCATCAGTTATATTCTTTGCAAATTTAAGTTTTATATTGGGTATATAATTATTATTTTTAAAAAATCTGATATTTGCTTCTTTTATAGTTTCATAAGATAATTTTAAGTCATCTATTATACAGGAAAATCTATTATTATTTTTAAATATCTTCTCAAATTCAAGAAAGCTTAATTTAGGTATTAATATATCAACATCTTCAGTTCCCCTGCTTCTGCCAAGCAGTATAGACACATAGCCGGAAACAATTGTATATTCTATCTTTAATGACTCTAATAACCCTATAAACTGATGTACAAAATTATCAAGATTTGAAAGCTCTTTTTCAATTATAGTTCTATCAATTGATACTTTCATCTATAACTATTATTTAATTATATTTTAATAATTTACCCAATATATCTAAGTTCATCTTTCTTTCTAGTAACCATCATGTTAAGCAGTTGTTTCTCAGCATTTTCTTTGGCATCATTTCCTCTTTTCCATTGTTTTATTTCCTTGTCAAGCTCCTTAAGTTCAATATTGAGTCCAAGATAAGTATTTATAACATTCAAAATAGCACGCGATGTTTCAATGCCCACATAATCCGGACGTATAACTGTCTCTCCAAGAAGTGCAGTGCCGTTTATTCCTTCCATTCTTCCAAGTCCGAGAATAAGTCCTGCAGCACCAATTATCAAGCCAACTGTTTTGTTTCCATCAAATTTAACGCCGGCTTTCCTAAAAACAGGAATAAATTTCTTGTCAGAAACAGCACCATATACAGAAGGATTATTTGATGTTTTTGCAAGTCCAATTCCGCCAAGAGTAATTACTTCACTGATCTTTAATTTTTTGCATAATTTTATTATTTCTTCACATAATAAATAACTCTCTTCCTCTTTAATAGGCTGTATATCTCCTACAAGAAGAACCAAATCTCTTTTTTTTGTCTTTGCAATAAATATCTCAATTTTTGGGAGAACTATTGTTGAGTCCTCATTTATAAAAACAGAATTTGGAAAAGCATAAGAATAAATCTCGACATATTTCACTGCTTTTAATTTATCAGTCAGATAATCAACAGCAATTCTGGCAACATTGCCAATTCCAGGAAGTCCTTCAATCAATACAGGATTCTTTAATTTCCCTGCTTTTTTTATTTCTTTTAAAAAAAACTTGCTCATAAAAAACCCTTCTCTGAAAGTTCAAACTTCTTTTTTTCAATTCTTTGTGAAACATACTTGTCAGGAAAAGTAAATTTTGCAGGTTTTCTAGAAACTGCTTTTTCTCCGCATCTATGACAGGACTCATGTAATGTATACTCTCTGCATTTTTCGCAAAAAAGAATTGTGTTCATTATTTCCCAAATTCAACTGTTGTTTTTAAGTTTTTTGCCTTCTTTTGAATTTCTAAAAGAACCTGTGAAATTTTCTTGTCTCCTGCCTTAAAATCATCTGTTTTTAAAGAAATCAAATATTTTGGAGCACTTACATAAGTTAAATCAGAATTTTCTCCCAAGTTTTTTGATATCTCAGAACATAACTGCTTGATTATTTCAATCCCTTCAGGTTCCCTTGTTTCAATAGTAAATTCTTTCCTAATTTCATATTCTTTCTTTTTAGTCAAATCCTGCAGTAATTCAGAGAATACTTCTTTTGCTTTCTGGTTTCCTTCTATTTTAGAAAGTATAGCAGGCTCATGTACATATTCATCTGCAAAATCTGATAAATTCCTGTATTTTTGTAAAATATTCTCTCCAAGGTTAGAATACATCCATTCAAGATTTTTCCCCATTTTTTTGGAAGCAGCATTCATCATGCTTTCTATTCTGTTGCTTTTCTTCCACTCATCAATTTTTTTCTTCTCTTCAAATTTTTTTACATCTTTTAGTGAAGCATCAATCAAATTTTTTTCAGAATCAACAAAAAGAATCTTGCAAATATACTCCTTCCCTTCTTTTACAAAATATCTTATGTTCTTTACTCTTCCAAAAGCAACATGAGATATATGAACCATTGCTTTCTTGTCGTCATACTCATTAAGTTCAACTAAAACTCCGTGGGGTTTTATTGAACTTGCTGTGCATATAGCAATATCTCCTCTTTTTGGAAAACCCTTTTTTTTATAAAACATGTTTATTCAAGCACCTCAAGAATCCTGCTTTTTATGTTTGCCTTTCCGCTTGATGGAACAGCAAGAGTTGCAGAACAGACAAGGCATTTTACTTTAGTTGATGCCGAGCCGAATATTATCTGTTCGTTCTTGCATTTCCCGCACCTTACTTTCAGGAACCTTGATTTTGTTGGTTTTATTAATTCCATTTTAATTTCCTCCTTTTAATATTTCTGCTTTGTTTTGTTTTATCAAAAGCATGGCAAGTTCAATTGGAGCACGGATTATGTCATCCTTTTCAAAAGGTCCGTAAACCTTATCATCGCTCCAGCGGAACTGTGGTATTTCTCCTTTTATTATAATAGAGTTATTTTTCTCTACCTCACTAGCATTTTTAATATTTTCCTTTCCATATTCTTCATTAATACTCTTCTCATTTCCAGTTGGATTATCTCCAATTTTAGAGCCGAGAATTATTTCTCCCATTATATTCTTTCTGAATGTAAAGAGAGTATTTGTTAAGTTATTGTAAAGCAGTTCTTCTTCAGGAAGCAGATTGCTTGTATCTTCATACTGGCTGTTTGTCCTTACTCTGGTCAAGGCATAGACAATTATTTTCTTTTCTCTTTTTTCATATAATTCTTTTACTAATTTCTTGGCATTGGTAAGTTCTGCCTTTGCTCTTGCATAAGCATCTTTTGAAAATTTATTCTCGCTTTCTCTTGTTTTTTTCAAGAAATTCCTTTTTTCTTTAAAATAGCTTGTAATTTCATTATAGAATCCTTCCTCTAATTTCTGAAGATCAACTTCAATCTTTTCTTTTCTGCATATTCTCCGCAGTTCTTCATAATTATAATTTTTTGTTTCTTCAGCCCCAGCCATTGATGTATTCTAATTAAGCAATAATTTTAATGTTTTTGCTTCATAAAAAACAAAACACAAGGGATTTACTTCTTGTTATTCTGCTGTTTTTTCTTGTCAGAAAGTTTTATCTTAACATAAGATAAAGGGTTATTTATTTTTGCACATGATTTATCAGGAGAACAGACTGAAATACCTTTATAATACGCCTCATTTTTGCAGTTTGGAACAATATATTCAGATTTCTTCTGTTTAGCCCATTCTATCTGTGAAGATATATATCTTTTAGGTAAAGGAGTCTTATTTTTCAAATTCCAGGCATCAAGCTCCTCTTCAACATCTTTCCAAGAGTATCCGATTTTTTTAAAAAAATTTATCAGCAAAAAAACAGCTCTTTTTCTTCCGTCAGGTACTCCTTCAAGTATCTTTAATATGCACGGCGGAAAGAATTTGGCGTCAAAATCCTTTTTATTTATGTTCATTTCTTCATACTTTTCATATTTCTTTTTCTCTTCTTTTTCCAGATTTTTTCTTGAAGTCCAGTCATAAGCCTGCTGTATTAGTTCCTTTGCTTCATTTTTCTGGTATTTCTCAGATTCAAGAAAAGAAATAACAGCGCTTACATTCTCAGGTTTTGCATCAGTTTTCTTGAATTCCATTATTCCTTTTTTTTCAATAGGCAGACTGACAAGTCCGCTTTTTTCATTTAAAGAATAAGGCGCTCTAAATAGATGTCTTGAAGATATTAGTATTGTGTCAATTTCAAGAAGAGCCCAGGGATTGAAAACACCGTTCTGGACTATTGTCTCTTCTTTTACATTATTCTCTTTTGCAATCTTTTTTACACTCCCCTCAATTTCAAGAATTTCATCAGAAAGATATTTTGAAATAAAATTTTTTAAGTAATCCGCCATTACCTGCGGAGCTTCAGGAAATAATTGAGAGGTTTCTTTGCCATTAACTGTTTTTGGAAATGAATCAAAAGGAATTCCTATATGCCACCCTTTATTTCCAGAGAATTTTACAGAAATATTCTTTATTTCATGGAATTCAAAAGCTTCAACAAGAAGTTTGGCGCATATTGAACAGTATTTAAAATTAGCTCCGTCTATATCTGCAATAAAATCCCACCCCTTTCTGATTTCATCAAGTTCAGATATTGTTGACTCCTGTTTTAAAAGCATAGGATTTTTCCAGTGTTCCTCAGACAAATGAAAGCTGATAACTCCTTCTCTTGCAAGCTGATATATCTCTCTTGGGTACAATAAGACACTCGGACGTTTTCCAAATGAACCGGAAAAATATCTAAAAGACACTTCTCTTTCTTTTGATGAAGAAACAATCTGCTCCTGTATGTCTTTCTTAGAGTAATATTTTATGGCTTCTGAGATTTTCATCATTAACTATTTCAACTTTCTTATTTTTTAAATATATATAGGACAGATGGCCGGTATTTTTTTACATTCTTCTTTTAAAATATTTTTTTGGCGGTTCATATTTTTTCTGGAATAATTTTTCAGACATTTTATTCTCCATATTTATTTCTGCTATTTCCTCTTTTGATTCGATTATTTCGCCCTTTCTGCTTAAATTAACCTGTATCCTCTTGTTAAAAATAGAAACATAAGCATTTTTTATTTCATAGGTTTTTCCAGGTTCTACTTTATCAATCATTTCATTCCATAAAGATAAATTAATAACACCAGTTTTATCTCCAATAAGAACATAAGCGGTTGTTAGAGTTGCTCCCATTTTCTCTGAAAAAACCTCTTTTGCAGGTTCAACACGGATAATCTTGGCTTTCATATCAAAACCTATTGAATCTGCTTTAAGCTCGCCTATTTTAAATGATTTTTTTGGGTAATTTTCGCTAGAATCCATATTCTATGCTGTAAATAAACATTTATAAATATATTCTTTTTCAAAAGTAAATAGAGGTGATTTATATTAGCCAAAGGAAAAGCAATCTTTTAAACAGAATGAAAATGACTGAACTGAGAGAAATTGCAAAAAACGAGGAAATCAAAGCAGGCAGCAAGAAAAATGTTCTAATTAAAAAGATAATTGAAACATTATCAGAAGAAAAGATAGAAGAGTATTTCAAGAAGTACAATAAAACAAACAAAATTGAAATATTAGAACATGACTTGGTTCCAAAATTCAGAAGAATGAAGGAAAGTGAAGCAGAAGAAGTTCTGAAAAAATATGGAATAACAAAAAAAGAACTGCCGAAAATTTCAATAGCAGACCCAATGTCAGTTACTTTAGCAGCAGATGCAGGGGATGTAATTGAGATTACAAGAAAAAGCCAGACAGCCGGTAAAACAAAATATTACAGAGTTGTCGCAACAGACGTAACTTCTCTTTAATTTTTTTTAACTATTCTTATTTATTTCTTGAGTTTTAATAAACTTATTAAAAAAAGTTTTTTTAAACTCAATCAGCCGAAATATTCTTCTTTCTTTTCTTTCTTGAATTCGCATTTTTTCCATTCTTCTTCATGTCTTTTGTTGAATTCAATGAAAAAAGGTTTTAGTTCTTCCTCATATTCTTTTAAAAAACCTTTTAGAAATTCTACCTGCTCATCTAAATCAGAATTAAATAAAACATTTATTTTATGAACTATCACAAGAAATTTTTTCAAATTCTCCTTAATTTCTTCAATTTCATCTTCAGAATAAAATCCAGATTCAATAATATCAATCGGCGAGTGAGGATCCAGCAGAATCTGTATATGTCCTATCTGCGAGTTAATTCTATTATTGAATATACTTAATATATTTCTGATAACTGGAGGAGTGTCAATAAAAATATCCAGCTTTTTTTCAATATCTACAATCGGCATCAAGCCATATTGCTTTTCAAGTTTTTCATACTCCTCAATAACATACTTTCTATTCGTCATAAAAAAGTAATCCTCCCTTTCTTATTAAATCTTTTTAGGCTATATACATAAGGAGTATCTTAATTATTGCAATAACAATTACAATCATTAAAACTGTTTTTATTATCTTAACAGCAATTGTGGATACCAAGAAAAGTGCTATTGCTCCAAAAAGAATATAGAACCAAGTATTATCCCTCTCCTCTTTACATGAACAAAGTCCTTCACTGCATACACCAGTCATTCCCTCTTCGCATAGACACTCTTCATTAAGAGAACATAAAACACAATCAGTTCCGTTCCATACAGGATATTCTGCACTGCAGTTCCCAGTTGTTTCATTGACTTGAGAAAAAGATAGGGATAAGAATAAAAATAAAGGAATTACTGCGGATATCTTATATCTCATAAAAAATTAAAATGAATTTCTAGATTAAAAATCTTTTTACTCAACAAAATTTCTTTTAGAGTCTAATCTTACTCAAGAATAATACCATTTATCGTGCCGTGCTGTCCAGGTGAACTTGTTATTCTTGCCTTTTTGCCGTTTTCAAGTTCAACTATTGAACCTTTTGTTATTATTCCCATTCTTACATAATGTCTGTTTGCAGAATTTTCAAGTACTTTTAAAATAGTCATCTTTTCAATTTTTTTTGTTTTATTGTCAAGAATTGAAGCATAATTTATTTTCTGGATTCTATTTTTACCGTTTCCACCTAGTGTTCTTATTTTTACAATTTTTTTCTCGCCGACTTTTGTTGCAGAAAACTGCCTCGAAAGTTGTTTTTTTCTTTTGTCTTTACACTTCTTGTACAAGCTTCCTGTTGCTTTTCTTTTTGGTCTTTGTTGTTCTAATGCCATATTAAAAAGCTGTAGTTATGAAGTATTTTTAAACTTTTTCTTGTGCTATTTAAATTATAATAAGAAAGGAATATCTCTATAAAAATCCAGGAATAGCGATAATTTTATAAAATATGATGCTATTCCATCTTAAATATGACAAGCACATTAGAAACATCAAGGCCATTAGATATATTAAATGAAGCAAGAGGCAAAAGAATAATGGTAGAACTTAAAAACTCAAAAAAATTTATTGGAACTCTTTTAGCATTCGACATACACATAAACACAGTTTTACTTGACACTGAAGAATACGAAAATGGAGAATTAAAAAGAAAGCTCGGAAAGATTTTCATAAGAGGAGATACAATAACCATAATCTCAACAGTATAATTACGTGATTTTATATGAAGGGAACACCATCTAAAGGAAAGCACAACAAGGGAGAAACACATATGCCCTGTAGAAGATGCGGGAAAAGGGCGTATCATAAGCAGAAAGGAGAGTGTGCTTCCTGCGGATACGGCAAAAGCAAAAAGATAGTAAAAAGAAATTTTATGACAAAAGCAAGAAACAGAAAATAAATTTTTTCTTTAATTTTTATATTTTT
>CAZVOT010000014.1:172-18122 GCA_964628775.1 Candidatus Woesearchaeota archaeon | reverse complement strand
AACTTTACTAGTTAGATACCCCGATGCTCTGCATCGGGTGGGAGCTTCATTTTTTCTTTTTTTAGGCTGTCTAATTTTTATCTGTTTATTTTCTTTTTTTGAATTTTGTCAAAAAATTACAAGGATATTTTTTTATTTCGCGGTTTAAGAAAAAGTTTTTTTTAATTCAAAGAAAATAGGTTTTATGTTCCACAGAAAGCCAGCAGGATTTTTACTTTTTGGATTCACTTTCCATAAATTACAACTCGTTTGTGGAATTTTTATAAATTATATAATTCATTTTAAAAATTATGCACCTCCCAAATTTTTGGAAAAGCTTTAATTTGAAACTAATTTATTCTTTTAGATGATATTCAAGAAGAAAATATTTACTAGTCCTAAAATTCATGAGCCAAAGCAGATTTATGATGCTGTTTTTCAGGAATCCGACCTTACCTGGGAGTCGCTTTTGATAGATATTATTGAAAAAGAAAAAATGAATGTCTGGGATATTGATGTTTCTTTAATTGCAAATAAATATTTAGAAACAATAAGAAAACTTCTTCTTCTTGACTACAGATTATCAGGAAGAATCCTTCTTGCTTCTGCAATACTTCTTAAAATGAAGGTAAGGACAATTGATTTTGAAGAATTTTTTAAGTGGAAGCACGGCGAGAGAAAACCAAAAGAAAAAGAAGAGATTGAAGTTGTAAATCCTGATGAACTTGAAATAGTTAATGCGGTTCCAAATCCAAGAAGAAGAAAAGTAACTTTGAATGATTTATTATCAGCACTTAAATCTGCTATTGAAGAGACAGAAAAAAAGAAAGAACTTTCAAAATACAAAGAAAAACTTACTTTTGAAGTTGAAAATTTAAAACGTTCAGAATTTAATATTGTCTCTAAAATAAGAGAAGTTCTTGAAAGAGTAAAAATTTTTGCTGTTAAATTCAAAAGCAATAAAGTTGAATTCAAAGAATTGATTCCTTCAGAATCCAGAAAAGATATTGTATGGACATTCAATCCGCTTTTGTATTTATCCAACAGCGGGGATGTTAAATTAGAACAGGAGGAAACATTTTCAGATTTATTTGTGGTGCTTCAAAATGAAAGAGAAAATTGACTTAATAGAAGCTCTTCTTTTTGCGAGGAGCGAGGGAATGTATGCCGAGGATATTTCAAAATACACAGAGATTCCTAAAAAAGAAGTTGTTGAAATAATTGAAGAACTTCAGAAATATTATACTGGAAGAGGAATTGAAATAACCAATACAGATAATTTATGGAGAATGACTGTAAGGGAAGATTTGATTGAAAAAATGAAGGAAAATATTCCTGTTGAAATGAAACCCGGACTTATGAGAACTCTTGCTGTTATTGCATACAAATCCCCTGTACCCCAGATGAATGTTATTCAGTGGAGAGGAACTAATGCATATTTGCACATAAAAGAATTAGTTGAACAAGAACTTGTTGAAAAAATACCTGAGGGAAATACTTTCATTTTAAGAGTCACCACTAAATTCAGGAAATATTTTGCTGTAAGGAAAAAGAATTTGATGGAAGAGGGAAAAAAGGCAACAGATTTTGTAAAAGAAAAAATTGAAAAGAAAAAAGAAGAACTTGAAAAACAAGAGGAAAAAGTTGTTTATGAAGGCAAATAAGATTCATTGACTGCGACATAGCCGTAAGGCGATGAGTAAACAATTTTGAATTCTTTTGGAATGTTCTCTTCATTTTTAAAATAATTCACTCTTTGATAAGGATTTGTGAGATTTTTTGGAATCCAGTCCTCTGCCCAGCCGGAAGTTATTTTTCTTTCAGAAAAAACGGCAATTAGAGGAGATGAGAAATGCTCCTCTGTATATACAATTTCATTTTCTTTTGTTATTAATTTTATTACTTTTGCAGGCTCCTGCATATAATGTCCAATTTTTATTGAATTGTTATAATACCCCTGTCTTCCTAGTTCAGAAAAAGAACCTTTAAACAAATCGGCATTTGATGACGGGAAAATTAAAAAATGAAAGAAAAAAACAATAATAAAAAAAGATGCAATTTTGGTAAATATTGATTCTTTACTAACTATTCCTGATGCTATTATGCACATCAGCGGAAAAATTGATGCGATTAACCTATTAATCTGAGATACAAAAATCCAAAATAAAAACATTGCAATTATGGGCAGAGCAAGGATTATTTTTTTATTTACTTTTTTTAAACCCAAAAGAGAAATAATAAATAAAATAAAGGAAGGGGTTGAAATTATATTATAAGAATTTGCAGATATTTCACTGAAAATTAAAGATAAAGAAGATATTGTTCTTGTGTGATACTCTGCATAATTTGTTAAAAAGAAAAAAATCCAAGGCAGGAAAATTAAAAGCGGGGCTATAAAACTTTTTAACATTTCTTTTTTTTTCAAGAAGGAATAACAGAGGAAAACAAAAAATACCGCACTTCCTAAATAATGCATATAAATAATAAGCGATAAAATTATTGATGTCAATATTTTTTTGTTATTAAAAAATGAGTAAGATAGAATAGCAACTAAACAAATTACAAGAGAAGCTGGAAGGGGTATAAACCAGACATCTGTTCTTAACGGCATTATAAATAATAAAAGTATAGAAAGTAGAGAAGCAGTTTTTCCCACTAATTTGTATGTTACAAACCATATTGAAAAGAAAAGCAGAAAAATCTGAACTGCGCCCATAATAAAATTAGCAAAAAAAACACCTGCTGTTTTCTGCAGTAATGCTAAAATTATATGATAAAGAGGAGGGTACATAGCAGGACGTCCGCCGATGTGGGAGTATATAGACTGCTCCCAAAATACTGCTTTTATGCCGTATTTTGCAATATCATAAGCTCTTAATGTATGTCCATAAGGATCAACTTCTCTAATAGGTATCATAAAATTTGGAATTCTTAAAATGAAGATTGTTAAAAAGATTATCGGCAGAAAGTAAGGAAGATTATAGATAGTTTCTTTTTTAATGCGTATTTCCACAAAATTAAGATATAATTATAATTATAAAATTTTTTGTAATAACTTTAACCAAAATCCTTAAATTTTAGGTTTCTTTATAACAAATTTTTAATTAATAAATTTCCCAAAAAGTTTATAATATAATATATCCAATTATGTAAATATGCTAAATATGAGAACAACTACCAGTGTTTTTGACTTGAAAGTATTTACTGATGCAGGAGAGTACTTCGGAGATATTGACGAAGCAGTAATAGAAGGAAACAGGATATTCGGCTGGAGAGTAAAATCAGGAAAAGATTCAGTTCTTTCAAAAGTAATCGGCGGTGCAAAAGGAGTTATTGTTCCTCATTCTTTAATTAGAGCAATTGGAGATATTGTAATAATTTCCAGAGCAGCAGTTCCAAGCATGGAAGCAACACAAACTAATATTTCAACAGCCCAGTAGAATTAAGACAAGTTTTTAAATAGTTAAATTTCTTTAATTTACCAATATGATTGCTGAATTTAATTTTAAATCAACAGAGGAAATAAAAGTAGGAGAGAAAATAGTTGAGCAGGTTATTGGGCAAGATAAAGCAATTGAGATTGCAAAAAAAGCTGCAAAACAGCGAAGACATGTTCTTTTAATAGGACAGCCTGGAACTGGAAAATCAATGATTGGACTGGCTTTGGCAGAACTTCTTCCAAAAAGCGAACTGGAAGACATTATGGTTTTTCCAAATCCAAAAGATGAGAATAATCCGATTATAAAAACAGTTCCTGCTGGACATGGAAATAAAATTGTTGAAAGAGCAAATCTTCAGATGCTATCTTCCGGCAAAGAAAAAACCTGGGTTGTATTTCTCGGACTTTTTATTCTGCTTAATGTAATATCTTTTGTAATTGACTGGATTGTAGGAAGCGAGCAGGATGTAATTTTAAAAGCAGCAGACAGAATTTCAGGAACTATTTTTTTAGTTTCAAGTCTTCTTATTTTTTTTGTTTTTTACCTTTCGTATAAAGTTAATGAAAAAAGATTCAAAATTTTGGCTCCAAAAATTCTTGTAGATAACTCTGACAAGAAAACAGCGCCTTTTGTTGATGCAACTGGGGCACATGAAGGAGCACTTCTTGGAGATGTAAGGCACGATCCTTTCCAGTCAGGAGGACTTGGCACCCCTGCACATGAGAGAGTTGAAGGAGGAGATATTCACAAAGCCCATAAAGGGGTTTTATTTATTGATGAAATTGCCACTTTAAAACCAGAGATGCAGATTCAGCTGTTAACTGCAATGCAGGAGAAAAAATTTCCAATAACTGGAAGAAGCGAGCGGAGTGCAGGAGCTCTTGTAAAAACAACTCCAACCCCCTGCGACTTTATTTTAATTGCTGCTGGAAATTTGGAGACAATGAAAAATATGCATCCAGCTCTTCGTTCTAGGATAGTTGGTTATGGTTATGAAGTTTATATGAATTCAGATATAGAAGACAACCTGGAAAACAGAAAGAAAATTATACAATTTATTGCGCAGGAAGTCAAAAAAGACGGGAAGATTCCGCATTTTTCAAAAGATGCTGTTGTTGAAATAGTTGATGAAGCTAGAAGACGTTCTGAGAGAAAAGGATACCTGACTTTAAAATTAAGAGATCTTGGCGGACTTATTAGGGCTGCAGGAGACCTTGCCAGAGAGAGAAATCACAACTTAGTTGAAGAAAAAGATGTTATTGATGCAAAAGAACTTGCGGCATCTCTTGAACAGCAGATTGCAGATAAATTCACAAAACAAAAGAAAGAATACCAATTAATTACAGTCAAAGGCGCAAAAATAGGAAGAGTAAACGGACTTGCTGTAATCGGCGGAAGTTCATCAGGTATGCTTCTTCCAATTGAAGCAACAGTAACTCCTACAATGAGAACAGGAGGAAGCCAAATTATTGCAACAGGAAAACTCGGCAAAATCGCAAAAGAGGCTGTTTATAATGTATCGGCTATTATGAAGAAATATTCAAAGCAGGATTTGTCAAAAATGGACATCCATATACAATTTTTGCAGACATACGAAGGAGTTGAGGGGGATTCTGCTTCAATTTCCATTGCAACTGCAATTGTTTCTTCTCTTGAAGAGATACCAATTAGATTAGATACAGCAATGACGGGTTCTCTTTCAATTTTAGGAGAAGTTCTGCCTGTTGGCGGAATAAATGCAAAAATAGAAGCGGCAATTTCAGCTGGATGCACAAGAGTAATAATACCAAAAACAAATGAGAAGGATGTTTTTATGAGTTCTCTCAATAAAGGCAAAATAAAAATAATTCCTGTTTTGGATATTTATGAAGTTTTAAAAGAAGCTCTTGAAGACAAGAGAGAAAAATCAGAACTTATGAAAAAAATAAAAAAAGTTCTTAAATGATAATCTATTAAATTCTGAGAATGAAAGATTTTTTAGAACTCTGCATGAATGTTGATTATGCAGATATGAGAGTATCTGAAAATACTTCTGAGTTTATAATGCTGGAAGACGGCAAAATATCTGCTGCTGTTGAAAATAAATACTCCGGCTTTGGAATCAGAGTTCTCAAGAATGGTTCATTTGGATTTTCTTCAACTTCAAAAGAATTAAATTCAAAAAATATAAAAGAATGTTTTTTGACGGCAGAGAAACTTGCGGTAGTTCTTTCAAAAAGACAAAAAGTGAAGAGGAAAATTCCAGAATTAAAAAAAATAAAAGATACATTCATTTCACCATTTAAAATAAATCCTTTTTCTGTTCCTACAAAAGATAAGTTAATGAAATTAAAAGAAATAGAATTTTTACTAAAAAAAGGAGAGAACATAAAATCAAGTTCATGTTTTTTCAAGGCAGTTGAAGAAAAAACAGATTTTCACAATTCAATTGGTTCTGAAATATCACAGAAATTTATTGTTCCTGTTTTTGGATTTTTTGCTGTAGGCAGGAAAAACGATGTTATACAGCAGGTTATGAAAAAGACAACCAAATGCACCGGCTATGAACTTGTTGAAAATTTTGATATTGAACAAAATACAAGAGAGGCAATATCTGAAATAAACACTTTACTTAATGCAGGACACTCTCCTGCAGGCAGATATCCTGTTGTACTTGACGGCGGGATGACTGGACTTTTTTTTCATGAGGCTGTAGGACATGCATGTGAAGCAGATGCTTTTATAAAAAAGCAGACAACTCTTGAAGGAAAAGAAGGAAAAAAAATAGCAGCGGAAAAAGTCAATTTAAGCGATGATGGAAATTTCAAGAATTCTTCTTCTTCTTACAAATATGATGAAGATGGAATGCCTGCCAAATCAGCTGTTTTAATAAAAAATGGAATACTTCTTGGCAAACTTCATTCATTTGAAAGTTCAATTGTTTTGAATGAAGAGAATAATGGACATGGCAGAGCCATAGGACACCACTATTTTCCAATTCCAAGAATGGCAAACACAATACTCTTCCCAGGAGAGTATAAAAAAGAAGAATTATTTGAAGGAATAAAAAAAGGAATTTATCTCAAAAATTGGAAAGCAGGAGAAGTTGATCCTAAAAAAGGAACATTTACTTACGCTGCTATGTCCGCATTTTTAATTGAAAACGGCAAAATTACAAAACCTCTGCGCGATGTTATAATCAGCGGAAATGTAAATGAAACACTTATGAAAATTGAAAAAGTTTCAAATAAAATTGATTTGATATTTTCAGGAGGGTACTGCGGAAAGCAGGACCAGTCAGGACTTAGGAATAACTCCTTTGCTCCGCATATAATGATTAGTGAGGCGATGATTGGTGGAAGAAATAATTAAAAAAATACTTTCAAAATCAAAAAATGATACAGAAGTTTTAATATCAGATTCTAACTCAACAAAATCGTATCTATCAAAAAATTATATAAGAAACACCTCTTCTTCAAATGAAAAAACTATTTTGATAAGAGTAACACTGCCTGATGGCAGGACTGGATGTTATAACTGCGAACCTTTGTTTTGGGAAACAGCGCTAAAAAAAGCAGAGTCAATTGCAAAGCTATCAGAAAAAGACAAGGATTTTAGAGGAATCCCAGAGAAACAGAAATACAGCAGATTGAAGCCATCAAATTTCAAGATAAGCAGTGAGGAGTTTATCCAAAAATCTTTTTCTGTTCTAGATACTGCAAGTCAAACAAAAGCAAGAGTAATAGAATCCGACTGCGAACTAATTAATACAACAGAATACTTCGGCAATTCAAACGGAATTTATATTAAAGAACAAAAAACCAACACAAGTTTTTCCATCTGGACATCATATAAAAAAAATACAATAATTTCAGGTTTTGCATCATCATCTCTTGTTGATTTTGCAGGAAAAACAAAAGAAATATGCGATTTATGCATAAGAGGAGATGGAGCCAAAAAACTAAAAACCACGAAAAAAATGCAGATTATATTTGACCAGAATACAATGGCTTATGTTTTTTCTTCAATGCTAACCCCTAGTTTTGATGCATTTTCAAAAATAAAAGGAATCAATTTTTTCTGCAATAAAGAAAACCAGAAAATTGCTTCTCCAAATTTTTCTGTTTTTGACAATGGACTTCTTGAAGACGGACTTTTTTCTTCAATATCAGATGCAGAAGGAATTCCAAGAAAAAAAACGCCGTTAATTACTGAGGGAATTCTAAATGGATTTCTATATGATTATTATACAGCAGGTATGGAAAATAAAGAATCAACTGGAAACAGTTCTTCAATTATTTCACGTCCGAGTATATCTCCAAGCAATATTGTAATAAAAAAAGGAGATTTTTCTGAGGATGAAATAATTTCAGATACAAAGGAAGGAATAATAATACATTCTTTAATAGGGATGGGGGGAGCAAACCCTGTTTCCGGAGATTTTTCTCCTGCTGTTGCCAATGGATTTTACATAAAAAATGGAAAAATACTTTATCCAGTAAAAGAACTTATGATTTCTGCCAATATTTTTGATATGATAAAAAAAATATCTGCAATAGGCAGTAAGGCAGAGCAAAACAGCGAGATAGTTTCTCCAATGATTAGATTTGATGATGTTCTGGTTATTGGTTAGATTAATGAAAATAGAGGACAACAGTCCACAAAAGATTTAATAATAAAAATTTAGATTCTAAAATAATGATGCTTGAGCCACATTATATTGTTGGTTTTGTTGATGGTGAAGGAACCTTTAACATTATAAAATATCCTAATAACAGAAGAAGACCTCAAATGTTAGTTTTTAACACCAATAGAGAAATATTAGAATCAATAAAAAATACACTGTCTATAGATGCGCCGATATTTGAAGCCAGCAGAGTAAATGACGGAATCAAAAGAACAAAAATATGTTATAGACTACAAATCCGTTCAAAAAAAGATTTACTTAATGTAGTTAATTTTTTTGATAAGAATTTACCAATAATAAAAATAAGAGATTATAATAACTTCAGAGTTTGTTTTGTTCGATGGTTAGAACATAAAAATAAGTTTTAAAATTTCTTTTGATACTTAGATAAGTTTTTTAAATTGTTAGTATATATTTTGTTTTAATAGCGGGAGGCCTTAAATTCCACTTTAGCGAGGTGGAGCAGCTTGGAGAGGTTTTTTTGCAGAAATGTAAATTACCCCATAATGCTCGTCGGGCTCATAACCCGAAGGCCGATGGTTCAAATCCATCCCTCGCTATTTTTCTTTTTTTCTTTTTATGGATTTGATATAATAGGTTCAAATCACTTCTACTGAAAGTAGAAGTTGCCAAAAGGAACTTTTGTGCACATCCCTTGCTATTTTTCTTTTTTTCTTGAATGCAATAGAAACCCAAATCTTTTATTTTAAAGAGGATACAAATAAAATATGGAAATTCCAGATGCAATTGATTTTTCTATGATAAGTCCAGAATTAATTATAAACAAAATACAGGAAATAATTTTATCCCCAATGAACAACCCTGAACTTCTTTGGGTTTTAATACCAGCATACATAAATTGGATTTTGAGGGATTTATTTTTTGAGAAAGACAATTCTGCCTCAAATGTTTTTATGAACGGTTCAACTTCAATATGGACAGGAGTTATATGGCTCAAATACCTGTCTGAAAATACAGAACTTGCAAATTTTCTTTTGGATTACAGCATAGTTCTTCCTTTTTCCATCCAATTAAAGACAATTATTTCTTTTTCTCTTATCTGTTTCGGAATTTTTTTGATGTGGACAGCCTTATCTGACAATGAATTTTTCATGCATTTTGGCAGAGAGAGAGTGATATCCTTTTTAATAATAATTTTCTCACCTATTGTCTATGATATAATACAATTTGATTTTTTATTTGCTGTTTCTTCTTTGGTTTTTTTTACTTGTACAACATTCGTACTTTTTATACTTTCAAAAATAATACCAAATGCTCCTGGAGAAAACTAAAATACCAATGTTTTTATTTTTCTAATTTAGGATAATCTATAATGGCAGTAGGTGGAGAGGTAGTACTTGATTTTTCAAAAATCACTTTTGCAGATGTACTTACAAAATTATTTAGAATTTTTGCTTCTCCCTCTGCTAACATTAATGTTTTATGGGCGATTATACCTGCTTATGCAAACTGAGTTTTTAGGGAGATATTATTTGAAAAACAAAGTTCTCCTACAAATGTTTTTATGAATGGTTTTACATGCATCTGGTCCGGTGTTACATGGATTAAATACCTGGCTGAGAATACTGAATTTTTGAAAATTTTTTTTAATTCTTCTCTTGCTATTTTTCTTGTTATTTTTGGAGTAATTCTGATGATAATCTCTCTTTTAAAACAAGAGGTGCTGTTTATACTTGGAAATCCGAGAATAACATCTCCTTTAATAATCTGTTTTACACCAGTTATTTATGGACTTATAATCTTTGATGCTTTGTTTATAGTTGGGACAGTTCTTTTCTTAGTTATTGGAAATTTAATAATTATATCTATCCCAAATTTAAAAGGAAAAGATTAAATTTTTGCAATTTTTACAAAACTTCCGAATTCTTTTTTTACATATTCATCGCATTTTTTTGTCAGATTACCATTAGTTATAAATAACAGCGGAAGCTTCATTTTTTTTGCCTCGCAGAAAAGAAGCAGGATATCCTCTTCTTTTATTGATTTTTTTGATTTTGCTGATACATAAAACTCCTGTTCCCCAAGCGGATAAGAAAGAGAAGCGATGTATACTGGGTTTTTTTTATCACCGAGAGATTTTTTTACTGACATACTCTTATTCTCAAAAAAAGAACCTATTTTTTTTTCAAAATCGCTGTTAAATTTTATTTCATTATTCTCTTCTTTTGGTTTTTCCGGGATTTGTTTCAAAGTTTTTTGAGGATTTCTTTCCTCAGCTTTATCCATTTCTGAGATTTCTTTAAGCGGTTTTTCCAAGTTTTTTTCTACATTATCTTCAATTGTTTTTTGAAGGGATTTTTCTTCTTTTTCGTTTGAAGGTTCTGTTCTTTTTCTTATAATTTCAACTGCCTGAATATCATTTAAATTTACAAAGTAAAAAACATTTTTTTCATAATTATTTATTTTAAGAGATTTTTCAATTATGAAATCCCTCAAA
Source organism: Candidatus Woesearchaeota archaeon (assembly GCA_964628775.1). Lineage (GTDB taxonomy): Archaea > Nanobdellota > Nanobdellia > CAZVOT01 > CAZVOT01 > CAZVOT01. The sequence continues at coordinate 7,579 of CAZVOT010000014.1, read as the reverse complement.
TTTTTTGCAAGAAATCTCTCCTGAGAGCCTAGTTCCTCAGAGTAAACTGCTCCGTAATTTTTCATCATAAGAACAAATTTTTTTTCAATATCATTTAAGGATTTAAATAGAATATTTTTTGCTTCTGCTTCGTCTTTTTCTAGATAGTATATAAGTGAAGAACCTACAGGGCGTGTTGTTGCTTTTATTTTGTCCTTGCTTTTCATTTCACTGAGAACTGCACTAACTAGCATCAAATCCCGCCGTATTTCTCTTGAAATCTGGGCAGGAAAGCTAGGCCCTATTTTTTCTAGAATTCCAACTATCTCATTTTCCATCTGCCTAAAAGGAAGAGTTTAAAATTATAAAAACCCTTTGTTTTATTGGTGGATAACAAACAAAAAAAACAACTGCTTTCTTATGCTAGAGAGTCAATCAGGACGGCTTTTCTTGGAGAAGAATATAAACCAAAGAAAATTCCTAAAATTTTACTAAAGAAACTCGGCGCCTTTGTTACTCTTCATGTTAGACATAATAATGCTCTTAGAGGATGTATTGGTATAACTGCTCCTATAATGCCTTTATATGAATGTGTTGTCAAATGTGCAAGAAGTTCTGCTTTTGAAGATACTAGATTTATGCCCTTATCTATGAAAGAATTTGAAGACATAAGAATAGAAATTTCTGTTCTTTCAAAACCAACTCTTATAAAAGAAAAAGGAAATAAGATACTTGAAAAAATCAATATTGGAAAAGACGGCTTAATTATTGAATATCTTGGAAACTCGGGGCTGCTTCTGCCTCAAGTTGCTGTTGAAGAGAACTATACTGCAAAAACCTTTGTTGAAATGTCCTGCTGGAAAGCAGGAGTGCCAAAGAATTCGTATCTTCGGGCTGAATGCAAAATCTATAAATTTCAGGCAGATGTTTTTTCAGAATAATTACAAGTATTTTTTTTACAAATTCCAGAATATCTTTTCTAAATTTAAACAATAACCAAAACCAAACTGATGTTTTGTTTTCAATATCCATCTCTTTTTTATCAGTTTATTGTTTAATACAATTGCTTTATCTCCTCCTTTTCCTGAGGCAATACTCTCTTCTCTGTCATAACGCTTCCAGCAACCCTTTCTCAGCAGGTTATTTAATACAATTGCTTCAAAATATTCAGGAGTATCAATTTCCATCATTGTATACTTTTTATACATAAAGGTAAAATTTAGATACTTTCTTGTATACTTTGTATCTATCGCATTCAATAAAAATCGAAAGAGAGTGATTAAAAAATGAAAAGCTTGTTTATCAAAATTTTTGGCGGTGAACCAAGAATAAAAGTATTGGATTTTATAATATCTGAACCAGGAATTCCATTTTATAAAAATGAACTTGTAAAAAAAACAAAAATATCAAGAATTACTGCAACAAAGATATTAAAAGAACTTGAAAGCCAAGACATTATAAAAAAATATGCTGATGTCGGGAAAGTTGTTCAATATATAATGAATAAAGAAAATTTTTACACAAAATTACTTCTTGATTTTGATTTTAGATTGTCAGAGAAGTATGCAAGGAGTATTTCTAAAAAAATGCAGTTAAAAAGCAGGAGCTAAATCCAAACTTTATAATCAATTTTTTTTACCATTAATTTTATCCAAAGAACCCATAGAATAAGAACCAAAATAATCAGCCCTTCTCTCCATAAAACAGTGTGTGCGAAATTAAAAACAGCTTCGCCATATTTTAGTCCAAGAAGAATTGTTGTTGAAATTCTTATTATATTAGACAGATAGAGAACTGCAAATCCAAAAAAAATCCCTTTTAATCTTTTGCTCCATTTTATTTTTGGAAGAGCAAGAATCAAACTAAATAGAGCAAACATACTTCGGTAACCTGTGCAGGCTCTGTCAATACCAATAATATAATCACTTGTTTCTATTGTCGGAGTCAAGAGTGCGTTTTCCAATGAGTATGTTTTTCCTATGCTTGAATTTACGCTGAAGGCGTCAAGAATAAATTTTACTTGATGAGTCTGAAATAGTTCATAATAATATATACTTATTGACGACTCCATAAACCAGTAAAGGGGTACAGCAAGAACCAGGAATCTAAGCAGAAAAACCAAAATATACAATTTCTTTCTGTCAGATTTATTTATTGACTTTTCAAATTTTTTTAATTTCTCAATTATCTTTTTCATATTCATCTTCAATTAATTTTATTATTTCTTCTGATTTTTTATCTCCAATTCCTTCTATACTTTTAAGCTCTTTTATGTCTGCATTTATTACTTTTTTTACAGAGCCGAATTTTTCAAGGAGTTTTTTTGCCAGCTTAGTTCCTATATATGGAAGACTTGCTATGATAAATTCTTTTTTTTCTTTTCTAGAAAGGGGTTTTTTTGCATGAATTTCAATGTTTGGGGTTTCTTTTATCTGTTCTCTTTTTGCAATCTGAAAGATAATGCCTGCGCTGTCTTCTTCATCAATTGAGCGGATTATAGGAATTTTAAAATCAAGAGCCAAAGAGGAAATCATCCCTCTTATTGAATTTGGGTGCATTTTTCTCTGTGTATAGATGTTTTCTTTTCCTTCCAAAATAAAAATTGGAGATTCATAATTGTTCTTTAATTTGACTGCCTGGGAAAGAAGCCTGCCGTCAACAATTGAATCCACAAAATCCCTTACTCTTTTTCTTTCAACTATTACTTTTTTACTTAAAATAAAATCTCCTTGTTCTAACCTTTTTGGTTCGAGTTCTGCGCCAAGTTCAAATAAGAATCTTCCTACTTTGCTTTTTAATTCCCTGTCATCAATTATTATTGATACTTTTTCTTTCACAGATTATGAATAACCATTTTAGATATAAATTTTTAGAGAGACACAAATTAGAAATTCATCTGAAAGGTTTTTAGGTTTTTCTGCTCTTTTTCTTTTATGTTTTTTATTGCATACTGCATTCTTTTTTCCTTTGCTTTTGAAACCCAGTAATATTTTTCATCAACGCTGTTTTTTGTTATTAAAACATAAATCTTGCCAACCAGAGTTCTTCCTACTCTTCCTTTTCTTTGTATTGTTCTCAGTGCAGAAGGGATGGGCTCAAAGAAAACACCTACATCACAGTCTTTTACATGAATTCCTTCCTCTGCTACAGATGTACATATCAAAACATTATATTTTCCTGATTTGAAGTTATCCATTATTTCAAGCTGTTTTTTCTGGGTAACTCCTTCTTTCTGTCCGACAAATACAACAGGACGGCAGATGTCAATATCTTTTATTTTAGATTCAATTATTCTTGTAACTTCTCTGTACTGGGTGAACACTATTATTTTTGAATTACTGCTTTTGTTAAATTCAGCTGTAATTATTTTTTTTAAAATATTATATTTTGGATGTTCTACTCCCCTTTCATTTGCTGATTCTGCCAAAGCTAAAGCCTTTTTGAATCTCATGTCTTCTGTTAATCTTCTTGCTGACTTGGTTGTTTTACCCTGTTCAATTAATTTTTCATAATAACTGATTAAACTCTTTGGGCCGTGGCTTTCTAACAGTTCAATGCAGTGCATTATTTTGATTATAATTGTTACATGAACTAAAGCATTGAATAATATTGAACCGCTTCCTTTGTGAATCCTGCTCATTATCTTATTCTGCAAGGCAAGCAGTGAGGCTTTTCTTATTTTTGACAAATCTTTTGTGTTTGAAAAAGACAAGTCAAAGAGGGCTTCTAAATTTTCAGATGCAATATTCTGTAAAATTGTTTTTGTCTCCATTAATTCCAAAGGAAAATCAACAAAAACAGGAATTGTGTTTTTTTCTTTTATTTCATCTTTTATTAAAGGATCATCAGAAGATATTGCTTCTATTTTTTCTAAATATAAATTGTCCATAACTTCTTTTATCTTTTCTATATCAGAACCTGGACTTGCACTTAAAGCTATTATATGTGGTTTTTCTGTCTGCTTGAAATACTGCTTTGCAATGAAACAATATGCATAGTCTCCTATTGCTCTGTGGGCTTCGTCAAAAACAATTAAGCTTGTGTCTTCCAGACTTGTTCTTCTTGTTATAATATCATTTTCTAATGTCTGAGGTGTTTCAAAAATAATTTTTTTTGTTTTATAATACTCCTGCCTTTTTTTTGGAGGTATGGCGCCCGTAATTACTGTGAGAGAATCTTCATTAAAATAATTCATAAATAACTCTTTGTGCTGAGTTACTAAAGGTTTTGTCGGAGCAAGGAAAAAAATTTTTCCAGAGTTTATTTTTAACTGAGCAAGTGCAAGGGCAAGATAAGTTTTTCCTGTTCCTGTTGGAAGAACTACCAAGGTATTTTTGTCTTTGCAGGTGTTTAGTATTTTTTCCTGATATAAACGCAGTTTTAGTTCATCCATTTTTAACTCTAAAAGAAAAGAATTTATTAAGGTTTTTTGGGCAGTTGGCCGGTATTCAATAAAAATTAAAATTATGTCTATTTACTTCTTAATGAAGGACTTGTGGTCTATCGGCATGACGCCACCCTCACACGGTGGAGGCAGCAGGTTCAATTCCTGCCAAGTCCATTCTATAATTTGAATAAGGACGCGAAAGGAGCCAAAAATCTTTTTTAGATTTTTATGCACCTGCCAAGTCCATTCTATAATTTGAATAAGGACGCGAAAGGAGCCAAAAATCTTTTTTAGATTTTTATGCACCTGCCAAGTCCATTCTAAATTTTTTTATGCCAAGGAATTCTCAATCACCTTTTACACACAAATCTTTTTGAGCAGAAATAAACAAAGAATTCAATTTAGTAGACTGTCAGTTTTTTTTGTTTTCCTTCAGATATTAAGACATTCACATCAAGAAGCATACCATCTTTTGCACAGATGCATCTAACTCCAGATTCTTTCTGAATTCTTCTTGCTTCCAGCATTGGAGAAACATTGAGCATCTTCATCCCAAAATGCTGAATAATTGCTGTGCCGGGGATTGTTTTTCTTAGAAATTTTATTGCGTCTTCGGAACATAAATGTCCTGAAATTTTTTCATTTCCAGGACGCAAAACATTTAATATAAGAATATCCGAATCCTTATGCTGTTCCATGATTTCATCAGAATACTCTGTATCTGAAACATAACTTATTTTTTTATCTCCGAAAGAAAATTTAAAACCAACTCCATTTGGGTCCTCATGAATTGTTTTTGTTGCAGTTATTTTTATCCCCTTTATTTCAATTTCTCCGCCAGGTTCCAGTACATAGAGTTCTGAAAGATTTCTTTTAATATAAGAAGGGATTACCGGCTCAAATGTTTCATTGTATCCGAAAACACAGGTTTTATTTGAAATTAGAACCCCATTTTTTTTTATGTTTCCTCCCGCCATTGCTTCCATACAGATAACAGCATCATTAACATGATCTGTATGGCAGTGAGAAAGTATAACCACATCGGTTTTTCCAGGATTCAATCCAAACTGTCTTGCTCTTATAATTGCTCCAGGCCCTGGATCTAAATGTATCTGGGTGTTATTTATATTAAAAATAATTCCCCCTGTCGCCCTTGCCTGCAGGAAGCTTACAATTCTCCCACCACCAGTCCCTAAGAAAACAATTTTATCAGGCATAATTTTATTAATTACCAGAAATAACTTAAATATTGTGATTAACTATGGGATTTGAGATTTGGGATATAGTAATACTTGCAATGATGATTTTTTATCCAATTGCTTTTTTGATAAATCCTTATTTTGGAATAGGTTATACTATACTTCTTGGGACTATTCCCAGACTTCCTTTTTTGAAAGATTTTTTTACTGAAAATTTGGAATTTAAGCCTTCTGATATGCCTGTCCTAGGCGAAATTCTTGGATTTCTTCCAGATTTTATTTCAACAGGTATGGATGCTCTTCTTAGTGTTGATTTTCGCGAGATTTCAGGATTTGTTATTATGCTGTTTCCTCTTCTTCTTCCTGAAAGCATAACCGCAGGTTTTACATCTATTGCATGGTATATTCTTACAATAATCGGCGTTGATATGATGGGGATAAAAGCATTTTTTATTTTAATTCCTGGAATGATTTTTTCTGCACAATTGAATGAAATGCTTGATGAATCAACTCTTAGTGTAATGATTAATGAAAAACCAGTAATAAGACTTCCAAGAGCAGCATTTTTTGGACTGAGTTCTGTTCTTAATATGTACAAGTTCTTTCAAGTTCAGGTAGGTATTGTTGGAGCATCCTGGCTTGCTATCTCCATGCTGCATTTAATTGGACCCATAGGCGTTTTAATTGCAATTGCACTTAGAACAGTTATGTTCCTTCCAGCAGTTATTCTTCCTTATTTGAAAGATATTCCTATTGTAAGCGGGTTATTATGTGGAACTGGCGGAGAATGGTGGACATTTATGATAAAGCCATTTTTTTCCTGGCTATGTAATATTGGAGAGGTTCCATTTTCAGGAGAGTTCGGATTTACTTTTGCAATGATTTTATTTGCATATGATATATTCTTAGTAGTTACATGTCCAAGTATAATAGAATCATTAAAATCTGCTGTTGGAGCTAGATGAAAACCTTGTTTTAGATTGAGAATTCCAGCAGAGATTTTTACTTTTTATTATAACAAATTTCACAGCTATTCAATTTCTGATTTCAATTTGTCAAACTCTGATTTCAATGATTTTATTTTATTTACAAAATCAACAGGTTTTGTTTTTGTAGAAACCGCTTCTTTTGTTTTCTTTGTTTTTGACTCTTGTTTTTTTATTTTTATTTCAACTTCAGGTTCTTCTATCTCCTCTTCAATTTTTTCTTCTATTTTTTGAGGTTTATTCTCTTCTTTTTCGCGGAGCATAGATTCTTCTGGCAGGGACCCTTCAAAGTTATCTATTAATTTTAGAAGATGTTTTATCCCAAGGAATATCTCTTCTTTTTGAATATTAAAAATCTCTCTATCTTTCCTTATCTCAAAAATTATGTCTTTTGTGTCTTCTTTTAATGTTATAATCTCATCAAATTTAGATGTAACTGAATCAAAATAAGAGACACCTACAAATGGTTCACTACTCATAACTTAAAATTGAATTGCTGGGTATTTATAATTTTTTACCGATAAAAATAACTTACTTTTCAGCCAAGATAAAATTTAAAAGAGTGTTTATTTATCATTATTTAATAATTGGGCCCGTAGCTTAGTCTGGTTGGAGCGCACGGCTGATATTTAGTTGGAAAAGCCCAACCAAGCTGAAACCGTGAGGCCCTGAGTTCAAATCTCAGCGGGCCCACTTTAATTTTTTATACTTCTCTCTAGATTTGACAATAATATAGTTCAAATCACATAAATTTTGAAAAAATTTATGTTACCAAAACTTAATTCAAGTTTTGTGTATCAGGGGCCCACTTTAATTTTTTATACTTCTCTCTAGATTTGACAATAATATAGTTCAA
>CAZVOT010000014.1:0-72 GCA_964628775.1 Candidatus Woesearchaeota archaeon | reverse complement strand
CAAGTTTTGTGTATCAGGGGCCCACTTTAATTTTTTATACTTCTCTCTAGATTTGTTTAATGGTGATGTACA
>CAZVOT010000013.1:0-19320 GCA_964628775.1 Candidatus Woesearchaeota archaeon | reverse complement strand
AACCTGTATTATTGGTTCAAATCCATAAAATAAAAAAAACCGCTGAGAGCAGGATTTGAACCTGCGACTGCCGAAACAGACAAGCTCTCCAAGCTTGCGCCTTTGACCACTCGGCCATCTCAGCTTTTTATTATTATCTTTTTTGGGATTCTAGCACTTTTTCTAAAAGGGCTAGTCGATGCCATCTCAGCATTAAACATACTTTAAAATTAGCAAATCTATTAAAAAGTTTTCCAAAGGACATTATTTAATGAAAAAATAATCTTTCTCTTCTTCCAGTTTCTCATATTTTTCCAATTTCATAGAAAATGTTTTTTTAAGAACAGAGAATATTATCTTCTTTCCAACTCTTTCCATTTCAAAAATAACCCTATTTTTATCTTTAATATCCTGCAGCATAGTAAGTGAAAAAACCAAATTAAAAGATTTGTCCTTAAAAGGAAGATTCAAAGCATCAGCAATTATTTTTATTCCATCATATTTTTCAATCATCCTGATAGAATTATCAAGAGCAATAACTTTTCCAAACTTCTCAAGTTTTTTTGAAATAATCCCTGTTCCAGCCCCTAAATCCAGTATTAACTTAGCCTTTGGAATTCTATTCTCAATAAACTCATATTTTTTTTCCTGCTCCTCAGAATATAATTCATTATACCCATTTGCAATTGCATCATAATAATTCATATAAAAAATAGTTCTGCGAAAATATTAATAACTTATGAATACTGATTTAAATTAATGAAATACAAAATATTAGAAAATGAGGCAACAGCAGATATAGCATTTGAAGCATACGGAAAAACAATAGAAGATGCCTTTGAATCAGCGGCATTTGTCCTGATGGAAACAATGACAGATACAAAAAAAGTATTAGAAAAAACAGAAAAAAGAATAAATATACAAAGCGAGGATTTGAAGTCATTATTGTATGATTTTATAGAAAAAATAATAGTTCTTCATGAATCAGAAAATCTTCTCTTTTCTTTCTTTGACGTCCACCACATAAAAAAAATACAGTATGGATATTCTCTAACAGCAACACTAAAAGGGGAAAAATTCAATCCAAAAAAACACATAAGAAAAAGTGTTGTAAAAGCAGTTACTTACTTTGGAATGGAAATAGAAGAAATAAATTCAAAACAAGGAAAAGAATGGAAAGTAAAATTAACCTTAGATCTTTAAGCTTTTGCCATTTTTGAAGTTCCTGCAAGAACAAAAAGCATTGAAAAAAATACAAGAGGAATTCCTATTATTGAAGAAACATCTTTTTCTGCCTGTCCTAAACTTTCTAAATTAACAGAAGCATAAACCATTAAATACCCAACTATGAAGAAGATTATTATTTCAAAATAAACTGTTAATTTTGATGTTTCTCCTGGCATATTTTAATAATAATCCAAGTATAAAATTTATTAATCTTTTTAGATGTAAAACTTTAAATCCTTCTCTATTTTTTATATATAACAATGGAAAAAATAGAACTCAAAAAATTATCTGAATATGAATGGGAAATTCCAAAATCAGGAAATATGAAGGTTCCATCAGTTATTTTTGCATCAGAAAAGTTGATAAAAAAAGTTGAAGAAGACAGGACTTTAGAACAGTTAAAAAACATGGCTTGTCTTCCGGGAATTTACAAAAGAGCAATAGCAATGCCGGATGCTCATCAAGGATATGGCTTTTGTATAGGCGGTGTTGCAGCCTTAGATTTTGAAAAAGGAGGGATAAGCCCAGGAGGTGTTGGTTACGACATAAATTGTGGCGTCCGCCTGATGACAACGCCATTATCAGAAAAAGAACTTCGCCTAAGATTAAATGAATTGATGAAATCTATTTTTACAAATGTGCCTTCAGGACTTGGTTCGCACGGCAAAATAAAATTATCTCCTTCAGAACTAAAAGAGGTTATGGAAACAGGAATCAACTGGTGCATAAAAAAAGGTTATGCAACAGAAGATGATAAAAATAAAACAGAAGAATATGGAAATCTTCTGCCGGCAGATGCTTCTTTTGTAAGCGATCTTGCAAAAAAAAGAGGAGCACCAGAACTAGGTTCCTTGGGCTCAGGAAATCACTTCCTTGAAATACAGAGAGTAGACAGAATATTTGACAAAGAAACAGCAGAAAAATGGAATTTAAAAGAAGGAATGATAATAGTAATGATTCATTCAGGTTCAAGAGGACTTGGACATCAAGTGTGTTCAGATTATTTGCGAAGAATTGAAAAAGAAAATCCGGATTTAGTATCTAAACTTCCAGACAGAGAATTAGTTTATGCTCCAGCAGGAACAAAAACAGCAGATGAATATTTTAAGGCAATGGCTTGTTCTGCAAATTATGCGTGGTGCAATAGGCAGTTAATGATGCACTGGATAAGGGAATGTTTCTATAAAATATTTGGAAAAATAGAAATGCCTATGATTTATGATGTCTGCCATAATATCTGCAAAATAGAGGAATATGATGGAAAGAAATTTTTTGTACATAGAAAAGGGGCAACAAGAGCATTTGGCAGAGGTAATCCTAATCTTCCAAAAATATATCAGGAAACCGGACAGCCAGTAATTCTGCCGGGTTCAATGGGAACAGCAAGTTATATTCTAGTTGGAACAAAAACAGCAGAAGAAAAAACATTTGGAAGCACTGCACACGGAGCAGGCAGAGTAATGAGCAGAGAAAAAGCAAAAAGAACTTACAGAGCAGAACAAATAAAAAAAGAATTATTTGAAACAAAAAATATAATTGTGATGTCTTCAAGCTTTGGAGGAATAACAGAAGAAGCTCCGGGAGTCTATAAAGACATTGATGAAGTGGCGGAAGTTTCAGACAAGATAGGAATTGCAAAGAAAGTAGTGAGAATGGTTCCAATAGGTGTTATAAAAGGTTAAAGAACATAAAGATATTTTTTACCAAATACAAACATTTTTAAAATATTAGTATATTATTTTTTTAAATAATTGATTGTTAGTGCCAAAAAGTCCGTTAAACTTAGAATGGCTGTTCTAATGCAGACCCTAAATATTGAGAAACCTTTAAATAAGGTTCGTAATTTTAAAAAATAACAATAAAAAAAACAAAGTGAAAAAATATGGGGCATCAAGTAAACAAAAGACACGGACCAGGCAGAGTAGGAATGCAGTTTTGGCCAAGAAGCAGAGCTAAGAGATTATTCCCTAAAATAAATAATTGGGAAATCTCAAATGAAAAAGGACTTCTTGGTTTTGCTGGGTACAAAGCAGCAACAACCCACGTTGTATTTATTGATAACAGGAAAAATTCAACAACAAAAGGAGTGGAAGTAAGAAGTGTAGCAACAGTTATTGAATGTCCTCCTCTTAATGTTTTTGGAATTAGATTCTACAAAAAAAGTCCATACGGCTCAAAATGCATCGGACAAATTTATTCTGATAAATTAGAAAAAAATCTCTCAAGAAAAATTCCTATTCCTAAATCAGAGAATAAAAAAGAAGAAAAGAAATTAACACCAGAAGAATTAATCCAAAAATCAGATAATTTAACCTTAATTGTTCATACAAATCCGACATTCAAAAAAACTCCTGAAATTATGGAACTGGGAATTGGCGGAAAGGATATCCAAGAAAAATATTCTATTGCAAAAGAAAAATTAGGAAATCAAATCTCAATCTCAGATGTTTTTAAGGCTGGAGAATTAATAGATACTTTCTCAGTAACAAAAGGAAGAGGATTTGAAGGAGCAATAACAAGATTCGGCTGTACTATTCTTCCTAGAAAAACAAAAAGACATGTAAGAACAGTTGGGACTTTAGGCCCATGGAAGCCTTCAAAAGTTCCATCCACAGTTCCTCAGGGCGGACAGCTTGGTTATAACACAAGATGCGAATATAATCAATGGCTTTTAAAAATAGCAAAAAATTCTGATATTATTACCCCCAAAGGAGGAATAGCTCACTATGGTGTTGTAAAAAGCGATTATATTATTTTAAAAGGTTCAATTTCAGGTTCAAAAAAGAGATTAATTAGATTAAGAAAACCCGCAAGAGCAAATGTTAAAATCCCAAAAGTAGCTCCTGAAATAACATTCATATCAAAAGAGGGAAGGAAATGATAAAAGAAACAGATGTTTACCAAAAAGACGGAAAGAAAAATGGTAAATTAAAAGTTCCAAAGCAGTTTAATGAAACATACCGCCCAGATTTGATTAAAAGAGCAGTTATCGCAGAACAATCATTAAGTTATCATCCATATGCACCAAAAAAAGGAGCAGGACTCAGGCATTCAACTGACTGGACAAGAAACAGACAGAGACATTTTAAATGTGCTTATGGTTGGGGAATATCAAGAGTTCCAAAAAAAGTTTTGTCAAGACCTGGCGGAGGTTGGCAGGGTGTAATTTCATTCCATACTTATAAAGGTGCAATGGCTCCTCAATGTGTTGGCGGAAGAAAAGCTCATCCCCCAAAATTGGAAAAGATAATAATAAAGAAAATAAACAAAAACGAAAAGAAAAAAGCATTAAGAAGCGCAGTATCAGCAACAGCAATTCTTGATTTAATAAAATTAAGAGGACATAAAATACCAGATGTTTCTCTTCCAATAATAGCAGAAGATATAGAGAATATCAAAAAAACAAAAGATGTTCTTGACTTTGTAAAAAAACTTGGACTTAAACTCGAACTTGAGAGAAGCAAAACAAAAAAAGTCAGAGCAGGAAGAGGAAAGACAAGAGGAAGAAAATACAAAACAAGAACAGGCCCTCTTTTTGTTGTTTCAAAAAAATGTCCTCTATTAAAATCAGCAAAAAATATTCCAGGAATAGAAACAATTGAAGTAAATAATTTGAATGTAGAAATTTTGGCTCCTGGAACTCATGCAGGAAGACTTGTAATCTGGTCAAAACCAAGTATTGAATTAATGGAGAAAAATAAATTATTCATGTGATGAAATATGGACCCATTTAAAATATTAATAGCACCAACAACAACAGAAAAATCAGTCAGAAGTGTAGAATCAAATAATGAGATAATATTTGTTGTAAATCAAAAATCCACAAAAACAATGATTAAAAAAGCAGTTGAAGAACTATTCAAGGTAAAAGTTAAAAAAATAAGAGTTGTTAATGATGCAAAAGGGAGAAAAAAAGCATTTGTAAAACTAAACAGGGAATTCCCTGCAGGAGACATAAATGCTAAATTAGGATTGATGTAAAGTGGGTAGTAGATTGCATTCACAAAGAAGAGGAAAGGGAACTCAAAGATATAGGGCTCCTTCTCATAAATATAAAACATTCTCCAGTTATTTATCTTACAATCAAAAAGAAAAAACAGAAAAATTATTGGGCAGTATAGTTCATTTAATGCACGACCCGGCAAGAACAGCACCAGTTATGGTTTTAAAATTTGAAGATAATCAATTATGCACAGTACCTGCACCTGAGGGTATTGTTGTAGGACAGAAAATCGAACAAGGAAGTTCAGCAATCCCAAAAGTTGGGAATATCCTCCCATTATCTCAGATTCCAGATGGATGTTTTATTTGTAATATTGAAATTTTGCCGGGAGACGGCGGAAAAATTGTTAGAACAGCCGGGGGTACAGCAAAATTAGTTTCAAAAGATGAAAAAGGAGTTATTGTAAAACTTCCTTCAAGAAAAATAAAAATATTTGATCCAAGATGCAGGGCAATGATTGGTGTAATCGCAGGTTCAGGAAGAAAAGAAAAACCTATTGTAAAGGCAGGAAAGAAACATTACATAATGAAAGCAAGGGCGACAATATGGCCTATTGTTGCTGGAACTGCAATGAATAATCAAGAACATCCTCATGGCGGTGGAAAGAGAGTAAATACTAAGAATAAAACAGTAAAAAGAACAGCAGTACCTGGACAAAAAGTTGGTTCAATTGCTGCAAAAAGAACAGGGTATAGAAAAGGAAAGGTAAAGGAGAAGATGTAAAATGGTTGAGAAGATAACTACATTTTATGGTTTTACAATAGAACAACTAAATAATCTAGGACAGGATGAAATTTTGAAACTGCTTCCAAGCAGAGCAAGAAGAAGCATTGTAAGAGGGTACACAGAACAGGAGAAAAAATTAGTTGAAAAAATAAAAAATTTCAAGCAGAACAATATAAACAAAAAAATAAAAACTCACTGCAGGGAGATGGTAATCCTTCCATTTATGGTAGGTTCAACAATTCACGTTCATACAGGAAAAGTCTTTCAGCCGGTAACAATAACTCTTACTATGATAGGAAAGAGACTTGGGGATTTTGCTCTTACAAGAACAAGAGTTAGACATTCAGCACCAGGAGTTGGAGCAACAAAGAGTTCAATGTTTGTACCAATAAAGTGATTAAAAATGAAATATTCATTCCAAAAATTCAACAAAGAGAAAATGGCAAAATCAGGAGCAGCAATGCTTCCATTCTCGCCGAAAGATGCAAGAGAAATAGCCCACTTTATTCAGGGAAAAAATGCTTTATGGATAAATTCATACTTAAAAAAAGTGCTTGAAAAGAAAGCAGCAATTCCATTTAAGAGGTATAATCAAAACAGAGGACATAAAGAAGGAATAGGACCTGGAGCTTATGCAGATAAATCTGTTGAAGGAACTCTTCAAATACTTGAAAATGCCTTTGCTAATGCAAAACAAAAAGGACTTTCAGAAAACGATTTGATTATAGTTCACGCAGTTGCATACAGAGCTGTTGCAAAAGAAAAAAGAAGAGGAAAATATTCAACAATTGAAATTATCCTTGAAGAAAAGAAAAAAGATAAGAAAACAGCAAAGAAAAAAATTGGAGAAAACAAGGCGGAATCAAAATGATAGAAAAAACATTGCTTGCAGATAAATTAAGTGAATTTGAGATAAAGAAATTTTTTGAAAGCAGATTCGCACGTTCAGGTTATTCCTATATTGAATTTGTAAAAACTCCTCTTGGAGAAAAGATTATAGTTTACTGCTTAAAGCCGGGAATAATAGTCGGAAGAAAAGGAGCAAATTTAAAGGAAATACAGGAAAAAATGAAAGAGGACTACAAATTAGAAAATCCAATTATTGAAATTCACGAAATAAAAACAGCAGAATTTGATGCAAATATAATGGCTGAACAGATTGCAGCATATATGGAAAAAAACGGCGTTTCAAGATTTAAGGTAATTGCACATAAAACCATAGAAAGAATGATGAAAGTAGGCGTCAGAGGAGTAGAAATATTAATCAGAGGAAAAGTGCCAGGACAAAGAGCTGCAAAATGGAGATTTTTTGCAGGATACCTTCCAAAAAGTGGAGATACAGCAGACAGTTTTGTTCAGAAAGCACAGATTTATGCAATGACAAAACCAGGTATAGTTGGGGTGACTGTAAAATTACTAACACCTGATGTTAGATTAGTAGATGTTGTTGAAATAAGAAAGCCGGAAGAAATTAAAAAAATAGAAAATACTTTGCCTGTAAAAGAAATTAAAAAAGAAGAAAAAAAGCCGGCAGAAAAGAAAAAACCAGCCCCAAAACCAAAAAAGAAAATTGCAAAAACAGAAAGTGAGAAAAAATGACTATACTAAGAAAAAAAGAAATTAGAACAATGGACGAAAATTCCAGAAAAAAGAAAATTCACGATTTAAAACTGGAACTTATGAAATTAAAGAGCCAGTTAATAAGTGGAGGAGTTTCAGAAAACCCAGGAAAAATAAGGGCTCTGAAAAGAACTCTAGCAAGGATTGAGACAATAAGGAGGGAATCAAAGAAAAGATGAATGAGATATGCAAAGTTTGTGGATTACAAAGAGAACTATGTTTATGCAAAGAAAGGGAAAAGGAAGAACAAAAATCCATTAAAATAAAACCCGACAAAAGAAAATACGGAAAACCAGTAACACTTGTTTTGGGGATAAACCTTTCAAAAACAGATGCCGACTCAAAAAACTTATTGAAAGACATATGTAAATACTTAAAATCAGGACTTTCATGCGGAGGAACAGTAAAAGACGGCGTAATTGAACTGCAGGGAGAACATGCAGAACAAGTAAAACAGCTGTTGATAAAAAAAGGTTTCAAAGAAGAAGGACTTGAAGTGCTTCCAGATTTAAAACCCAAAAAAAACAAATGAGAACAAAAGAAAACATAAAATCGCACGAACTAATTGGCTGTAATATTCGGGTTATTGAATCAAAAAATAAATCCGCAGTTAATATAAAAGGAAAAATAATTGATGAAACAAAAAATACCTTGCATATAAAAACAGAAAAAGATACAAAAAAAGTATTCAAAAATAATTGTATGTTCGAAATTTCAATTCCAGAAACATTGGAAAAAATAAAAATAAAAGGTGAGGAAATATCACTTCAACCAGAAAAGAGAATGAAACAAAAAAAAGCAAAGAAGAAAAGGGCTTAAATATAGGAGTAGAGGTAAATCTCCCAAAAAGAGAATGTAATGATTTAAATTGTCCTTTCCACGGAAACCTGAAGTTAAGAGGCAGGCTTCTTCAAGGAGTAGTAACA
The DNA here is from genome assembly GCA_964628775.1 of Candidatus Woesearchaeota archaeon. Taxonomy (GTDB): domain Archaea; phylum Nanobdellota; class Nanobdellia; order CAZVOT01; family CAZVOT01; genus CAZVOT01. The sequence goes on along the minus strand of CAZVOT010000013.1, from coordinate 10,839 downwards.
TCAGATAAAATGCAAAAAAGTGTTTTAGTAACATGGCAGAGAACTGTCTACCTTTCAAAATTTAAAAGATATGAAAAAAGAAGATCAAAAGTTGCAGCTCATAATCCTCCATGCATAAATGCAAAAAAAGGAGACATAGTTAAAATAATGGAATGCCGTCCATTAAGCAAAACAAAAAAATTTACAGTAATTGAGGTGTTAAATGAGCAAGGCAATTAAATCAAAAATATGCAAGTGTCTCCAGACAGGCTCTAAATTAGTTATAGCAGATAATTCCGGAGCAAAGGAAATCCAGATAATTAATGTTTACAAATACAAAGGAGTAAAAAGAAGAATTTCAAAAGGAGGAATAGGGGATATATTTATCGGCGCAGTAACAAAAGGAAAGCCTGAAATAAAACATAAATTGGAAATGGCGATAATAATTAGACAGAGAAAAGCAATTGCAAGAGCAGACGGCACAAGAGTCAAATTTGAAGACAATGCAGCAGTTCTTGTAAAAGACAGGAAAATTGCAGAACCAAAAGGAACAATCGTAAAAGGCCCTGTTGCAAGAGAAGTTACAGAGAGATTTTCAAAATTAAGTAAAGTATGCAAGGTGATTGTATGAAATTATTTTCAAAAAAATGGATAAAAAGCAAGTCCCCAAGAAAACAGAGAAAATACAGGGCAACAGCTCCGCTGTCAATAAAAAGGAATTTCCTCAATGTTCACTTAAGCAAAGAACTTAAAGAAAAATACAAAACAAGAAATATGATGATAAGAAAAGGAGACAAAGTAAAAGTAATGCGGGGAGAGTTTAAAAACACAATTGGAGTTGTTGAAAAAGTTTCCATAACATCTTCAAAAGTTTATGTTGATAAAGTGAGAATTTCAAAAAAAGACGGCTCAAAAATTCCAAAAGCATTATGTCCGTGTCATTTGATGATAACTGAATTAAAACTTGATGATAAAAAAAGAGAAGCAGTAATAAAGAGGAGAGCAAAATGAAATCAACAAAAAGAAATGCAGTGCCAAGATTTTGGAGTATAGAAATAAAAAAAACTAAATTTGTGTCAAGTTTATTTCCCGGCCCTCATTCAAAGAAAGAATCAGTTCCTCTGATAATCCTTTTAAGAGATATTCTTAAAATAGCAGATACAAAAAAAGAAATAAATCAGATATTAAATGCAAGACAGGTTCTTGTTGATAATACAGTCAGAACAGATGTCAGATTCCCTGTAGGATTATTTGATTCAGTAGCAATTCCATCTCTTAATTTATTTTACAGAGTAACATTTAATAAAATTGGACATATTAATGCTGTAAAAATAGACAAATCAGAATCATCAGAAAAACTCTGCAAGATTACAGGAAAAAGAATATGCAAAGACAAAAAAGTTCAGATAACTTTAAATGATGGAAGAAATATTCTGATTGACAATTCAAAAAAATACAATACAAAAGACTCTCTGTTGATTTCAGTTCCAGAACAGAAAATATTAAAACATATTCCATTTGAAAAAAGTAATTTGGTTTTCCTTTGCGCTGGAACCCACATAGGAGAGATAGCAGTAATAAAGAATTTCAATAAATTCGAAGGGCCAAAAGTAAATAGAGTAATGTTAAAAAGCAAAGAAGGAAAAGAATTCGAAACAATAGAAAAATATGCTTTTGTAATAGGCGAAAAAGAGCCAGTAATAAAGATCGAACAAAAATGAGCGAAAAAAAGACAACCCAAACAAAAGAGAAGAAATCTGCAGAAAATAATCCAATGAGGGAAATTTTCATAAGCAAGATAACTGTAAACTGCGGAGTTGGAGAAGCTGGACCGGCTTTAGAAAAAGCAAAAAAAATGGTAAAAAAAATAACAGAAAAAACAGTTGTTGAAACAGTTACAAATAAGAGAATCCTTCAGTTTAACCTGCGTCCCGGACTTGCAATTGGAACAAAAGTTACTCTAAGAAAAGATACAAAAGATTTTTTAATGAGAATGTTAAAAGCAAAAGAAAACAAGCTTGAACGCTCAAACTTTGATGACAGGGGAAATTTTTCATTTGGAATAAAAGAATATATTGATATACCTGACATGGATTATGATCCAGAAATTGGAATTTTGGGATTTAATGTCTGCGTAACTCTTGAAAGAAGAGGATACAGAGTAAAAAGGAGAAGATTATATCCTTCAAAAGTAGGGAAGAATCATCAAATCACAAAAGAGGAAGCAATTAATTTTGTTAAAAATTTAGGTGTGAACATAGAATGACTACAAAAAACTGGGACAAAACATTATGGCAGCTTGAAAAAAAGCCGGCAAAGTTAAGCAGATTACTTAAATCTTCAAAACCAAAAGACAGGAAATTTGGTGCATCAAAAAAACACTGCAGAATATGCGGAAGAAATGGTGCCCACATAACAAAGTATAACCTTAACTTGTGCAGACAGTGTTTTAGGGATTTTGCACATAAATTAGGTTTTAAAAAATATGGAGCAGAGGTGTAAAATATGCTTTTTGATCCGCTTTCAAATACTCTTTCAAAAATAAAGAATGCTGAAAAAGTTAGTAAGACACAGGTAGTAATCAAAGTTTCATCAAAACTTATAAAAGATGTTTTGAGAGTAATGAAAGATAACAAGTATATATCTGAATTTGAAATTGTAAACAGCAATGCAGGAGAAATTTTAGTAATAACTCTATCAGGAGAATTGAATAACTGCAACTGCATTAAACCGAAATACTCTGTAAAATGTATAGATCTTCCAAAATTTGAAAAAAGATATCTCCCTGCACAGGGATTTGGAATCTTGATTCTTTCAACTCCAAAAGGAGTTATATCCAACACAGAAGCAAAGAAAATTGGAATTGGAGGGGTGTTATTAGCATATGTATACTAATATTGTTTATGTACCAGAGAATGTGAATGTTGAGATAAATGATAATATTATCTCTGTTTCATCAGGAGCAAATAAAGAATCAAAAGTATTCTATTATCCGGGCATAAAAATAGAAAAAAAAGAAAAAGAAATAATTTTTTCTTTTGAAAAAAAAGCATTGAAAAGAATGGTATTTACTCTTTCATCTCACTTGAAAAGTATGTTCAAGGGTGTGACAAAAGGATTTGAATACACTCTTAAAACATGCTACACTCATTTTCCCATTAAGGTTTCAATAGAAGAAAAAAAAATTGTTGTAAACAACTTTTACGGAGAAAAAAAACCAAGATGCGGGGATGTGATAGGGAATAATACTAAAATAAAGATAGAAGGAAATGATATAACTGTGACTGGAACAAATTTGGGAGAAGTAAGCCAAACCGCTGCAAACTTTGAAAAAGTTACCCGAGTAACAAAAAGAGACAGAAGAGTTTTTCAGGACGGCATATACATTACTAAAAAGGGGAAATAAAAAATGAAACCAACAGAACTTAGAAGAAAAGTAAAGAAAAAAATTCCAAAGTTTTTACGTCAGGATTATCCTCAAAGAATGAAGCTTCACTCAAAGAAAAGATGGGCTGCTGCAAAAGGAAATTTTTCAAAAGTAAGAAGAAAAATGGATGGAAAGAGAAGTCCTGTTCTAGTGGGATTTAGAGGCCCAAGAATTGCAAGAGGACTTCACGCAAATGGATTAATCCCCATAATGGTAAATAATGTAAAGGATTTACTTTTAATAAAATCAAAAGAACAAGGAGCAATGATATCTGCAAAAGTAGGAAACAGAACAAAAATTGAAATAATAAAAGCAGCAGAAAAAAATAAAATAAAAATATTGAATGTAAGAAAGCCGGAAGAATACCTCAAAAAAACAGATGAATCAATGAAAGAAAGAAAAATAAAAAGACAGGAAAAATTAAAGAAAAAAGAGGAGTTAAGAAAATTAAAAGAAAAGAAAAAGAAGGAAAAGAAAATAGAAGAAACACCTCAGGAAGAAAAAGAAATAATTGATGTTGTTCCTGAAAAAAAAGAAATTAAAAAAACACCGGCTCCAAAAAAGAAAACCAAAGAATAAATGAGGAAATAAAAAATGACATTAAAAAATCAAAAAAGATTATCAGGAGAAATATTAAAAGCAGGAGTCAGTAAAGTTCATTTTGACAGCGGACACTTGAAAGAAATTAAAGAAGCAATAACAAAAGCAGATTTAAGAGTACTTGTAAAAAAAGGATATATTTTGGAAAAAAAGGTGAATCAGCCTTCAAGAGCAAGGGCAAGAAAAAGGCACGAGCAAAAAGTAAAAGGCAGAAGAAGAGGGCTTGGAACAAGAAAAGGAACTTATAACGCAAGAACAGGAATAAAAGAAGAATGGATGACAAGAATAAGACTTCAGAGAACCTTCCTGAAACAGTTGAAGGAAAAAGGAAAAATAACCTCAGCAAATTTCAGAAAATTATATTTAATGTCAAAAGGAGGGTTTTTTAGAACAAAAGCCCACTTAAAGCTTTATCTTGAAAAAATGGGAGTTTTTAAAAATAAGTGATGAAAAATGGCGCAGTATGTAGTTAGATACAGAAGACAGAGAGAAGACAGAACTGATTATAAAGCAAGATTGAAATTATTGGTTTCTGGAAAAACAAGATTAGTTATCAGAAGGTCCAATAAAAACATAAAAATTCAATTTATTGATTATGATAAAAAAGGAGACAAAATCCTATCTCAGACAAATTCAATAGAACTCCAAAAGAAATTTTCATGGAACTATAGCTGTGACAATATTCCATCAGCATATTTAGCAGGATACTTAGCAGGAAAAAAAGCAAAAAAAGAAGGGATAAAATCAGCAATTGTTGACCTGGGACTCCAGATATCCAAAAGAAAAGGAGTATTATACTCAGCAATAAAAGGGATTATTGATTCAGGAATAGAAATTCCTTGCAATGAAGAAGTATTTCCAGAGGAATCAAGAATTAAAGGTGAACACACAAAAGCTTACAGTGAAAAATTAAAAAAAGAAGATGAAAACAAGTACAAAAAAATATATTCAAAGACATTAAAGAGCAGTAAGCCTGAAAATATTACTGCTGATTTTGAAAAAACAAAAAAGATGATTGAAAATGGAAGATAAAGAAATAAAAAAACCAGAAAATGTAAAAGAAGAAGTCAAGGAAGATATAATAGAAGAAATCAGCAAAGAAACAGAAGCTGTTCATGAAGAAATTGTTAAAGAAGTCAGAATTTCTAGAGAAGAAGAGGATACAAAAAAGAAATTAGAAGCCTGGGTTCCAAAAACATCTCTTGGAAAAAGAGTCTACTCAGGAGAAATTGACTCAATAAATTACATTTTTGACCACGGACTTAGAATGATGGAAGAAGAAATTGTAGATAAACTCATTCCAAGTTTAGGTACTGAACTTATGCTGGTTGGACAGTCAAAAGGAAAATATGGAGGAGGTTCTAGAAGAATCTTCAAGCAGACTCAGAAAAAAACAAAAGAAGGAAACAAGCCTAAATTTACAACTCTCGCTCTTGTTGGCAACAATGATGGAATTCTTGGACTTGGAAAAGGAAAAGCAAAAGAAACTCTTCCAGCAAGATTAAAATCAGTAGGATATGCTAAAAGAGCTTTATTCAGAATAACAAGAGGATGCGGTTCCTGGGAATGCGGATGCACAGATCCTCATTCAATTCCAGTAAAAGTTACAGGAAGAAGCGGAAGTGTAACAGTAGAATTAATCCCAGCTCCAAAAGGAGTTGGACTATGCATATGCGACGAATTAAAAAAAGTAATGATTATAGCAGGAATAAAAGATATATGGTCAAAAACCTATGGCAGGACAAGATCCCATTTAAACTTAGTATCTGCATGTATAAATGCTTTGAAAAAATTATCAAGTATAAAAATAAATGAAACATACAAAAAACATGCAGGAGTAGTAAAAGGTGCTTCCAAATGAAAATACTGGCTTGTATTAGAATAAGAGGAAGAGTAGATGTTCAACAGCCAATAAATCAGACCATGGACATGTTAAGAATTGGTATAAAACACGCCTGTTCATTAATACCTGACAATCAGATTGGAATGTTAAGAAAAGCAAAAGATTATATTACTTGGGGAGAGATAAACAAAGAAACATTAGTTATGCTTCTAAAAAAAAGAGCAATGATTTCAAACAGTAAAAAAGTAACTGAGGGTTATTTAAAAGAGAAAGGAACAACTTTTGAAAAATTAGCTGATGAGATATTATCTGGAAAATCAGACTTAAAGACTCTTGGAATAAAACCTTTTTTTAGATTAAATCCTCCAAGAAAAGGCTATGGCAAGAAAGGGATAAAAAAAGCCTTTAAATTAGGCGGACCTCTTGGATACAGAGGGGAGAATATTAATGATTTTCTAAAAGGGATGATGTAAAATGACAGTGAATACAAGAAAAAAAGCAGCTCATAGAAAAGGATACAGAGCCCACTGCGGTAAAAGAAGAAGAGGACATGGAAATAAAGGCGGTGTTGGAAGGGCTGGACACGGAAAAAGAGCCAAACAAAAAAAACATATGTTTATTGCAGAACCTAAAAAAAGAGGTTTCATACGCCACGCGCTTTTAAGAGAAATGAAGACAATGAATTTATATGAAATTGCCCTAAAATATCCAACTGAAAAAGAAATTGATTTGGGAAATGTCAAAGTTCTTTCAAAAGGAAATATAAAAAGAGCAGTGAAAATAAAAGCAGCAGTATTTACAGAAAAAGCAAAAGAAAAGATAAAAGCAGCAGGCGGAGAAGTCCTACAATGAAACTTGTAGACATATTAAATAACCTTCCAGAAGTAAAGACCCCCAAAATAAAAATAGAATTCAACAAAAGAATGACATGGATGGGTGTCTCTCTTCTTTTGTATTTTATTCTCTCATTAATTCCTCTCTATGGCTTGTCGCCGGCATACAAAACACAGTTTGAAATGCTTTCTATACTTCTTGCTGCAAAATTTGGTTCATTAATAACATTAGGTATAGGGCCAATAGTTACAGGAAGTATTATCCTTCAGCTTTTAGTCGGAGCAGAAATTTTGAAAATAGACACAAATACAAAAGAAGGAAAGCAGTATTATCAGGGGCTTCAAAAAGCATTCTCAATATTTTTCATTATTTTTGAAAATGCATTATATGTAATGTCAGGAGCTCTTCCTGCAGCATATCCAACAGCATTTAATATGTTCATTCTTATCTTCCAGTTAATTCTTGGAGGTTTTATCCTGATGTTCCTTGATGAAGTTATTTCAAAATATGGAATGGGTTCAGGAATTTCTCTTTTTATAGCAGCAGGTGTCTCACAGGAAATATTTGTAAATGCATTAAGTCCTTTAGCAGACCCGACATCACCTTCTCTTCCAACAGGACAAGTATTCAAATCAATAGCCCTTATTATTCAGGGAATTCCTCAAGCAGCACTTTGGCCGATTGTTGCAATAGTCTCAACAGTAATTGTTTTTGCAATGAGTGTTTATGCTCAGTCAATAAAAGTAGAAATTCCTTTAAGTTTTGGAAGAGTAAAAGGCTTTGGAATTAGATGGCCTCTTAATTTTATTTATACAAGCAATATCCCAGTTATTTTAACAGCAGCACTAATTGCATCAATGCAGTTCTGGGGGCTTATGATGTTTCACTCAGGTTTCCCTCTTCTTGGAACTTATGAAAAAGTCCAGTCAGGACAAGGATACAGAGAAGTTGCAAAATCAGGACTTGTATACTACTTAAATCCTCCATCACTTCGTGATTTAGTAATTAGCAATTTTGAAGCAGATAAATTAATTTCAATATTTGTCTATGCATTATTTATGATAGGAGGTTCAATTATTTTTTCAGTACTATGGATTCAGGTTGGAAGCCAGGATCCTGCAACAGTTGCAAAGCAGATACTAAGTTCAGGACTTATGATTCCAGGTTTTAGAAAAGACCCGAGAATAATTGAACAGATTTTAAGAAGATACATTGGTCCGCTTACAGTAATGGGAGGAGCATTAGTAGGATTTTTAGCAGTAATAGCAGATTTGCTTGGAGCACTTTCTAGAGGAACAGGTATCCTTCTTACTGTTATGATAATCTATCAGATGTATGAACAGATAATGAGGCACAAACAGGAGGATATGCATCCAATATTCAAGAATCTTCTTGGAGGACAGAAATGATAAATTTGATAATGCTTGGAGAAATTCTTCTTGCATCTTTTTTATACACTCTTGTAATCCAATTAATCTACAAGAAATTCATAAATCAGAATAAAGCAAAAGAACTTAATTCAAGAATGAAATCTCTTCAGAGAGAAGCAAAGGAATTAAGTAAAACAGACCCTGAAAAAGCCCTGAAGCTTCAGAATCAGATACTATCTATATCAATGGAAAAAATGTCAATGACTTCAAAAGCAACAATGGCGACAATGTTTTTGTTTATGGTGACATTTGAATTTTTCAAAAACATTTTTAAAGGGTTTGTTCTTTTTAGTTGGAATACAAACATCCCAATAATCGGCTATGAGATGGGCTGGTTTTTGACTTTTTTTATCGCTTCGATTTTATTTAATCCTTTGCTGAAAAAGGCATTAAAAGTGGAGATGTGAGGATAAAATGACAAGAAAATCACTTAGAACAAAAGGTGTAAACAAAAAAAGAATAAAAACTCCTGGCAGGAATAATGTAATTCATTACACAAGAAACCAGACACCAAAGCAGAAAATCTGCGGACAGTGCGGAAGTTTGATACATGGAATTCCAAGATTAATTCCAAGTAAAATGAAGAATCTTGCCAAGAGCAAAAAAACTGTTTCAAGGCCTTATGCAAATCTATGTTCGAAATGTATGAGATTGAAAATAAAGGAGAATGTAAAAAAAATAATCTCTGGACTTTCAAAAAAACAAGGTGAAAATAAATGATTAAAATTGGAAATGTCTGCGTAAAAACAGCAGGAAGAGAAGCAGGAAAATTCTGTGTTATTCTTGATATTGATGAAAAAACAGGATTTTGTGTTGTTGACGGCTTTGTCAAAAAAAGAAAATGCAATATAAAACATCTGGAAATTCTTCCAGTAGTGGTTAGTGCAAGTAAAAGTTCTTCAACAGAAGCAGTAAAAAAAGCATTGACTGAAGCAGGATTTGCAGGAAAAGAAAAAGAAAAGAAAAAAGCAAGAAAAGCAGAGAAAACAAAAAGACCAAAAAAAATAAGAAAGACAAAAGTAAAAAAAGAAAGCAAGAAAGAGAGTCAATTACCAACCATTAAATAGTTGGCTTGTAACTAACTTGCGTTGCTACGATTGGCTCATTGACTAACAACCTACTGAGAATAGGTTTACCAAATTCAGCGATGTTTCTGGAAGCATTTAAATCTGCATGAAGTTCATATCCACATTGTAAACATTTGAAATTACTTCTTTTTCTATTTAATTTATTTGTAAATCCACATTTACTACAAGTCTGGCTGGTATATTTTGGATTTACTGAAATTAATAATTTCTGTCTTTCTTCTGTTTTGTATTTTAAAAAAGTTTCAAATTGTTTAAAACTCCAGCTCCCTAACTTCTTATTAAATCTTTTTCCATTTTTCTTGTGTTTCATATCTTTTAAATCTTCTAAGACAAATACTTTAAAATCACTATCAGCAACCCATTTGCTTAATCTGTGATTTGTATCAGAAACAAACCGTGTTTCTTTTCTGCTTAACAACTTTAAATGATGTTTAGCAGACGTAGTGCCTTTCTTCTGCAATACTGTTCTTAAGTATTGATATTCGCCTTTTATCTTTTTAAGATGTTTTGAATTGTAAAAAAGATTATTAGAACAAACAAGAATATTATTTATGCCTCTATCTATTCCTAAGATGTCTTTCTCTATTTGTATACCTCCAAGATTTATTTGAGGATTATCTTTTTCAACAACTAAATTAAGATATAGTTGCTTTTGTTTGTAACACAACATTCCAGCAACAGGTTCCCAATCTTTATATTTTTCAATCAATCTATTGGTTTGAAAAATAATTTTCTTTCTTCTATTAATAGAAGATATTGAAATTAACTTATGTTCTAAATTAACTCTCAAATTTCTTTTATCTAACCTAACAGAAGAAAATTCTTTTACTTGAATATGTCTTTTACACTTCTCTCTTTTAATACTTTCAGAAGCAACATCTCTTGCTGTCTGAATTAATCCTGTTGGCAAATTAGGATATAGTCTCTTAATCTTTTTGTAAGTAAGTTTGTTGAGTTTATTTTTATTAAATATCTTTTTCTTAAATCCAACATCATTAACATATTGTCTTTATTCTTAATATGCTATGGTTGAACAATTACCTAAACTATTAAAGATAAAAAATACTAAAGGAAACTCTTGTGTTTATAATATCAATTATCACATTGTTTTTTGTCCAAAGTATAGAAAACAAGTTTTAAATGAAAGTATTAAGGAGGATTTAGAAATTATTTTTAAATCTGTAATCTCTTCTAATGATTGGAAACTTCTTGAATTGGAAGTTATGCCAGATTATATTCATTTATTTGTTTCTGCTCACCCAAAACAATCCCCCTTGGAGATTGTTAAAAAACTTAAAGGAATTTCTGCAAGACTAATATTTAAAAAATATCCTAAATTTCAGAAAAAGGAATTTTTGGGCAGACATTTATGGAGTGGAGGCTACTATGTTGGAACCGCTGGAATAGTAACTGCTGAAAGTATTCAGAAGTATATTCTTGCACAGACTAAGGCAAATTCATCTGATGATTAAAATCAATCAGTTTTCTTTGCCACGAGCATATAAAAAAGAGTAATACTACTACTAAATTACAGCAATACTTATATACTTCTTTTTATTTTTATTAGTTATGGCTAAAAAAGCAAAGAAAAAAAAATAAGACAATCCAAATAGTCAAAACCAAACTTTAATTATCTTT